>NZ_DFOE01000027.1:0-17470 GCF_002376635.1 Sphingobacterium sp. UBA3549
CATTTTGAGACAGCCTCTTTTTTGGTTTAAAAGGTACTCCCCCCTAAATAAGGAACATGCTAAAAGTCGCGAGACAGTACCCTCTATATTCATACGCGTTCCCAATTCCATCTTTATCCCAACGGTATACTAGCGAAAACATCGATTTTTTTTCGTAAGTGTAGCTCGCTCGCTTTTCTTCTTTAATTCTTAGTTCTAACAAACTATAATCAAATGGGGATCAGTTTTGGGTTTTCGACGTTGATTGTTCAGTGCTCGTTCAGTACTCACTGATCGCTCAGTAAAGACTGAGCAATCAATGGGCAAATACTGTCTAAAAATTGATTTAAAATTGTGGCTAGGTATAAGCTGGTATAAGGATATGTAAACTCGATTAATTATCTTAACTTCTTACAATCATTCCATTGGATCAAATAAATTGTTGAGGATTCCGTCTAGGAAGCATGCTCCCTATTGATTTAAGAAGCCATGTTAGCATGTTTTAGAACTTAGAAGGATCGATCGGCAGCCAGCTCCATAGTATTAGATAAGCTTAAATTTACCTCAGCAGGCTATAGAATCGGCGGAGGTGCCAATTATTTAGTATATTGTTTCCATACAAAACTTTAAGTTTTCAGAAGAGTATTTCTTCGCATATCGAACGCAAACTTTTCTTATACAGCGTGAGGAGATTGTAAGCTTAAAGTGAATATCCGAAAAAGTAGTGGTCTGTTATTGGGAAAATTTATTAGTATACAACGATTGGTTTGGTACAACAATAAGAGATTTTAAACGATAAAAAATGGCCGGAATTTATTCCGACCATGACTGGGATTAATCTCCCCTTTCTATGCTTTTGCCTGTAAAGCCAATGCGTATAATTTCATTTGCTTGATCATGGATAACAAGCCGTTTGCTCTTGTGGGTGACAAATGTTCTTTCAATCCTATTTGGTCAACAAAATATAAATCAGCATCAACGATTTCTTTAGCAGTATGTCCAGATAGCACTTTGACCATTAAACTCACCAGCCCTTTGGTGATAATAGCATCGCTATCCGCTTTAAAATATACCTTTCCATCTCTTATTTCTGGAAAAAGCCATACTTTGGATTGACATCCTTTGATAATATATTCATCTGTTTTGTATCGTTCATCAATTAGAGGCACTTCTTTTCCAAGCTGGATGATATACTCATATTTTTCCATCCAATCTGTGAAAAAAGCGAAATCCTCGATCAATTCATCCTGTATTTCATTAATGGTCATACTTATTTTTCTGTTAAATCAACATGTTCACCGCGCGCTGAATTCCCGCAACCAAAGCATCTATTTCCTCTTTTGTATTATACACGGCTAAAGAAGCACGGATAGTCCCTGGTATTCCAAACCGATCCATGACAGGCTGCGCACAGTGGTGTCCCGTACGGACAGCAATCCCCAATTTATCTAAGATAACACCGACATCATAAGGATGTGTACCTTCTATTAAAAAGGATATCACAGAACACTTATGCTCGGCTGTACCTATAAACCGTATTCCCGAAACTTCAGATAGCTTCTCTGTAGCGTACTGCAACAATTCAAGTTCATAGGCTTCAATACTTTCCAGACCAATTGAATTGATATAATCGATCGCCTCATTCAAACAGATACCAGCCTCAATATTAGGTGTACCGGCCTCAAATTTAAAAGGTAATTCATTATACGTTGTTTTTTCAAAGGTGACCTCTTTAATCATATCTCCACCACCTTGATAAGGCGGCATCGCGTTTAACAAATCTTCTTTACCGTATAACACGCCTACTCCTGTAGGTCCATACATTTTATGGCCTGAAAACACCAAAAAATCGACGTCAAGTTTTTGAACATCAATTTTTATATGTTGCACGGCTTGAGCAGCATCAACCAACACGACAGCTCCATACTGGTGGGCCATTGAAATAATCTCACCCACTGGATTGATTGTCCCGAGCGCATTTGACACATAGGTCACTGCAACTAATTTGGTTTTTTCATTTAACAAATTCTCGTACGCGACCATATCGAGTTCACCTTTGTCATTCATTGGAATAACCCGGATCTTACAACCCTTTTCGTCACAAAGCATCTGCCAAGGCACAATATTAGAGTGGTGCTCCATTGCTGAAATAATAATCTCATCACCAGCATGGATAAAAGCTCGGCCATAGCAAGTAGCAATAAGATTAATACCATCTGTGGTCCCTTTAGTGATAATAACCTCTTTGTCATCTGCTGCATGAATAAAGGCTTGAACTTTTTTTCGAGTTATTTCAAAAGCGTCCGTTGATATTTGACTAAGATAATGCACACCGCGGTGCACATTACTATTCATATCGGTATAATAGCGTACAATCGAATCGATAACAGCACTTGGTTTCTGTGTTGTTGCGCCGTTATCCAAATAAACCAATGGCTTACCATTTACCTCTCTTTTGAGAATGGGAAAATCAGCACGTATTTTATCTATATTAAATCTTTCCAACTTTGTCTAAATAATTTATACAAAGTTAATAGTATTTTATAGAATACAGGATGGTCAATCTGTTTTTTATGTCATTATCGACAGCGCTCCAGAGACGCTGTCCAATAAAAAAGCAATTTTGCCGTTTTAACAATTATAGTTAGCTTTTATAAATTATAGATGCTATTTAGTACCTTTGTAATAATATGCAAGAATTACCTCTAAATTTACCAGAAGGCTCACGTAAAGAAGTGATGGCCTATTTGGAACCGTTCATGCTCAATGAGATGAGCGAATACCTGAAGCCTGTTGAAGAAATGTGGCAACCTGCCGATTTTCTTCCGGATTCTTCTAGGGATACTTTTTTTGAGGAAGTAAGAGAGTTGCAGGAAAGTGCAAAAGAGCTCTCTTATGATTTGGTCGCTGTATTAGTTGGAGATACCATCACCGAAGAGGCTCTTCCTACTTATGAATCCTGGTTGACTATGGTAGAAGATGTCGACAAAAACGAGCAGGGAGGATGGATGAAATGGGTACGCGCTTGGACAGCTGAAGAAAATCGTCATGGTGATCTTTTGAACAAATACCTTTATTTGTCGGGTAGAATAGACATGCGCCAATTTGAAATGTCTACGCAATACCTTATTCAAGATGGTTTTGATATCGGTACTGGCGCTGACCCATACCGGAATTTTATTTATACTTCATTCCAGGAATTGGCAACCAATGTTTCCCATCGTCGTGTATCCGGCCTTTCCAAAAAAGGCGGCGATAAACTTTTGGCAAAAATGTGTGGTGTCATCGCCTCTGATGAAGCACGTCATGCCAAAGCCTATATGTCTTTTATTTCAAAAGCAATTACTGTAGATCCAAGTGAAGTCATGATCGCATTTGAAGACATGATGCGTAAAAAAATAGTTATGCCTGCCCAATTTTTAAGAGAAGCAGGCGAGCCTCAAGGAGAGGCGTTTGCGCATTTCTCTGACGCCGCCCAGCGGTTGGGGGTATATACAGCTTTGGACTACGTTGATATCTTAAAAGAGCTGAATAGTGAATGGAACATTGATCAGGTAACAGGACTGAATGATAAAGGGGAAAAAGCGAGAGATTATCTCCTAAAACTACCCGATCGTTTGATTAGACTGGCAGACCGTATGAAGGTTCCGGAAAAAGATTATAAATTCAAATGGATTTACGGATAACATAAAAAAAGCNNGCTTTTTTTATGTTATCCGTAACGAAGTTTCAAATCTTTCACTTACTTTACATTGCCCATCAATTTTCGTACAAATGGAGAGAGAGCGATAAGCACCACTCCCGCAATCAAAGAGTATAATCCCAATTGCTTATAACTGTCTGTATATGCTAACAATTTATCAGCTAATGAGCTTCCCTCCTTAGCTTCGGCCATACTTGCACCAATCAAACCAGCTACGTATTGTCCGTAAGCGCTAGCCAAGAACCACATTCCCATCATAATACCTTGCAATCGCGCTGGGGATAATTTTGTCATAATCGAAAGACCAATGGGTGAAAGACAGAGCTCTCCCACCGTGATGACGAGTAGCGCCAGCGTGAAGATATCCAATGACGCCATACCATTAAAAGCAAATAAGCGCGTAGCAAAGAGAACATAATATCCTAATCCCAAGAAAACAAAACCAAGACCAAACTTAATAATGGTGTTTGGCTCTAACTTACGCTTACCCAACCAAATCCAGAAAAGACCAAAAAGAGGTGCTAATACGATAATAAATAGTGCTCCCCCGGAATTGTTAACACCATTCGGATCCAGCTTCATCACGCCTAACAAAGAATCATTCAGATGTTTTGCAGCAAAAATGCTCAATGACCCCCCACTCTGTTCATATATTCCCCAAAAAATAATAGAGAAAAGTATAAATACCAAAGCAGCAATCAATTTATTACGTTCCTCTGATGTCACTTTAGACATTTCATAGAAAAGATACAGCAGTGTCAAAGGGCCTATCGTATACATAAAATAGTCAGTATATTGCGTTTTTGACACCATAATCTGAACGATGGGAATAAAAATTAATGTCGCAGTATATACGCCATATTCTGCCCATTTTGGAAGTGCCTTTGTTTTGACAATCGCATCGGGATCCCCCGGCTGAAGTCCAATAGGGCCCAAATGTCTTTTGGTAAAATGAAAATTCACTAAACTTACCAGCATGCCTACTGCCGCCAAACCAAAAGCGACATTCCACCGATGCCCCTCAGAAATCAATGAGGCAAGCATATATCCCTTCCCGATAGCAACACAGATATACCCTCCTAAGAAAGCACCCAAATTTATTCCAGCATAAAATAATGAAAATCCTCCGTCTCGACGAACATCACCTTTTTTATACAATTCGCCCACCATCGTCGAAATATTAGGTTTAAAAAAACCAGTACCTATAATGATAAATGATAAACCAAAAAAGAAATATTTATGTGGGTCCGCTGCAAGAAAAAGACTTCCTACGATCATCAATAAACCACCCCAAAATAAAGACTTTCTAAAACCTAGGATTTTGTCTGCAAATAATCCACCAATGAATGTAAATGCATAGACAAACGCTTGTGTCGCCCCATACTGCAAATTTGCATCCTTCTCAGCAAAGTTTAGTTGGGTGATCATAAAGAACACCAACATACCGCGCATACCGTAGAAACAAAATCTTTCCCACATCTCGGAAAAGAATAAACTCCAGATTTGTTTTGGATACTTTCCTTCAAAATTTTGAATCTCTTCTAGCGACTCCCTTGTACTAACCTCCATACTAATTTATATTAATCAAAAAAGCTTCTTTCGTAGAAGAAGCTTATATAGTTATTATTTAATTCCGTGCATCAATCGCTTAATCAAAGGATTAAACAGCATTACTAGCAAGCCTGCCAAAGCTGGAATTGCAGTAAACAAGAAGAAAAAGTAGCTCAATGAGTGTTCCTCTTGAATGGTCTCTACCTGTCCCCCTAATACGGCCGCAACCTTCTGCGCAATGGCGATTGCTAAATACCAAATTCCAAACATAAAAGCAAGCATCCGTGCGGGCACTAATTTCGACACATAAGATAGACCTACAGGCGAAATAAATAATTCACCCAATGTATGGAACAAATAGGTTAGCACCAAAAATACCATCGAGATTTTAGTACCTTGACTTATCCCCAGTGATCCTAATCCAATAATTAAAAATCCAATAGCAACTAAGATCAGACCAAAGCCATATTTAAAAGCCGCAGAAGGATTGTATTTAGACTCCCAAATTTTGGATACAGAAGAAGCAAGTGCAATAATAAAAAATGAGTTTAGGATAGAAAACCAAGAGACTTTAATTTCTGACGCCTCCTTGTTAAATTCTTTATATAGCATCCAAATAGCAGCCCCCCAAATCAAACCAAAACAGATGAACAATACGATATTGGAGATCGCGATTTTATTCCAGGTTACTTTCGCCAATTTGATCAGAACCCAAGTAATAATTGAAAGGGGGACAATGGTTAACAAGCCGTTCACCACATTAAAAGTTGTTAATGCAGCCCCGCTAAGGACTCGATCAATGTTATCCCTTGCCACAATAACCAATGAAGTTGCTCCTTGTTCAAAACTCATAAAGAAGAATACCAGAAAAAAGGCCAGTAATACTACGGCAAACATACGGTCCCTAACCACTTTATCATAACGCAGTATGCGCGTAACAATCAGATATACAAAGAGAATCAACGCTACGATTACCATGATATACTGTCCTCTTAAAAATGGGGTATCCAAACGTGAGAATACATCCACAATACCATTCTTAGACAATGGATCATTAAAAGCATATACGAACCCAATAATAGAGACTACAGCTATCAATACATAATCACGCAGGGTAAATGGATTTCTGGTATCGGTATCCTCAGTAACAACTTTATGCCCTTCAACCAAAGACTTACTCAAAACACCAAGATTGCCCATTAGCGGTTTTGCGAAAACGAACTGCAACGTTCCTAAAAGCATAAAGATACCAGCCAATCCAAATCCCCAGTGCCAACCATAGGTTTCGGCAATATATCCACATAACATCATGCCAAAGAAAGCACCAGCATTAACTCCCATGTAGAAAATGGTATAAGCACCATCTTTTTTCTCCGGCAGATCTTTATACATTTCTCCTAGAATAGAGGGCATGTTCGGTTTGAAAAAGCCTGTTCCTATAACTAGACAGACCAAACCAAGGAAAAACATAATGGAGGTATCAAAAGCCATGGCAGCATGCCCAAGCGTCATAATCGCTGATCCAATGATAACTGCTTTACGCGATCCAATATATTTATCTGCAATAATCCCTCCTAGAATAGGAGTTAAGTAGAGCATCATAGCATATGTACCATAAAGTGCCCCTGCTTGTTGAGCCGTCCAGGACCATCCCGAGAATGGACTACCTTGAATGACAGCCGCGGTTAGAAACTGCATTAAAAGTACTCGCATTCCGTAGAACGAAAAACGCTCCCACATCTCAGTAAAAAAAAGGACAAAGAGTCCCGAACGCTGTCCTAACACATTTGATTTAAAAAAATCAGTCGACGGGCTATTAGCAATATCCCCGTTTAATCTACCCATAAATAATCAACCTTTATTTTTTGATAAAATATTTACAAAGAAACAAAAACAAAATCACTTTTGACCAAAATAAAGTTGCATAAACAAAAAAAGGCAACCCTTTGGATTGCCTTTTCAGTAACAATTTTAATATGTCCTATCTCTTGTGCAATTGCTCATAAAGGTCAATAACTTTCTTCTGCAATTCAATTACTTCGCCATCGCGTTGTTGTAATTTTTGCGTCAAAGCATTCACCTCATTTACATATTCCTTATCTTCTTCAGAATCTGAAGTAGATAAAAGTTGAACAACTGTCAAATTGAATAATTTTGAGATTTGATTCAGGCGAGACAAATTTACATCTGTAATCCCTGTTTCAATTTTAGAAAATGCTGGGATTGAGATATCCAATCGCTTTGCAACATCCTCTTGACTCCACCCTTTTTGGTGTCTAAGTAATCTGATTTTTTTTCCTAATGCATTCATCTGGTAGATATTTTAAACAAAAATAATAAATTACAACTTAATTTACATTAAATTATATTTTTTTCTCTAAAAATCCCTAAAAAATCGATCAGCAAGCACCGATAGATTAACCCCATTATAATTATTTAAACTCATAAGAAGTAAATTGTACCCCTTTGACTTGACACCATCCAAAAAGGAATAGAGCCCCTCCAGACTTACAACAACCTCTAAATCAGGACTATTAAAACTATCCTTGATATTAATTGGGACACTTTCAATATCTTTATTAAGTTCTTTACAGGAATTTATATTCACGTAAACTACAGATACATCCGACTCTCTCATAGAGTTCGCATATTGTAACAAAAACGATGAATCTAGACTATCATACGAGTTTAATTCGATAATTGTAACCAATTTCTGATTAGGAAACTGCTCTTTTACGGCATGAATACTTGACTTGACTTTATCCGCGTTACACGCATAATCCTGATACACCACAGATCCTTCAGAACTTGCAACAAACTCCAAATAGCGGATCGAAGTATTAAAGCTTTTGATCGCTTCAAAGAATTCTTTCTTTTTAATTCCCAACCATTCACAAATTGTATACGCTCCTGCAATATTAGATAGGTTATGCTTACCGAAAACCTGCAATGGAACATCACCATCTGGCGTATTGATATACGTTACCCCTTTATTAATCGTATAATCAGGAATTTTATAACCATGTCTATTGATCTTACAATCTTTCGTATCTTGCAGAACTTTCTGTAAAACAAGATCTTCCTTATTATATATTAGCGTACCTTTAGGCGGAATAGAGTCAATAAAATCTTCAAATTGTTTAATATATTCCTCTTGGGATATTTTCGAATTAAACTCATTCCACATAATACCCGAAATCAGGGCTATGTTGGGTTTATAATACAGGAATTTAGACTTAGGGTCAATCTTAGATGAAACATATTCATCTCCTTCGATAATAATAATCTTATTATGTTTGGTGATATCTACCAACTTATCAAAGCCTCTTAGCTGCGCTCCTACTAAATAGTCAAATTCTTTTCCTAAAAATCGCATCACGTGCATGACCATGCTCGTGATCGTCGTCTTACCGTAACTTCCCGCAATAACTACTCTAATTTTATCTTGCGAAAGCTCTTGAATAAATTCTGGAAAAGAATAAATTTTAAGACCTAATGCTTGTGCCCGCTTTAGCTCGGGATTATCAGCTTGTGCATGAGCTCCCAAGATAACAGCATCGATATCCTCAGTCACTCTTTCGTCAAACCACCCGAGTTGATCAGGAAGTAACCCTGCTTCAATTAGATGAGAACGAGAAGGCTCCACGATCTGATCGTCTGAACCTGTTACTTGATGCCCTTGTTTTGCCAATGAAATAGCAAGGTTATGCATCACACTACCACCTACCGCTATAAAATGAATCCGCATAGTAAATTACCGCTTCACAAATTTGGCTGCACACCAATTGTTTAAAACCTTATTGGAGATAAACTCAAATCCTAATGATGTTGCTGCATCTATTAAGATTGGTAAATCTTCTTGCTCATAGAAACCACTTAAGTATAACTCTCCCCCTGTGTGGATACTCAACGCATATTGTGGCAATTGCTCTAACAAGATATTACGATTAATATTTGCCAAAATTACATCAAAGCTCCGACCTTCCAATAGCTCGTAAGATCCACAGAGAGCCTGAATATGCTCAACATGATTAAGCGCTCTATTTTCAATTACACTTTCCACACAAATTTCATCATAATCTACCGCCAATACAGCATCAGCTCCCTTCTTTGATGCCAGAATTGCTAGGATCCCTGTACCACAACCCATGTCCAAAACTTGCTTTCTACTAAAGTCATTCTCCAAAATATATTGGAGCATCATCGATGTTGTTTGATGGTGACCTGTTCCAAAAGACATCTTGGGGTCTAAAATAATTTCGTATGGAAATTCCGTTCTTGCTGCATGAAAAGTGGCGCGCACGTAGCATTGTCCACCAACCTCAATTGGGTTAAAGTTACTTTCCCAAAGTTTATTCCAATTCTGATTTTCTATTTCCTGCACTTTATAATCGACCTCTAGGCCTTCATACAGTTGCATCATCAACGTCTCTAACGCCTGCAAGTCAAGATTTGCAGCCGGAATATAGGCTGCAAATCCAGATTCGGTATCCTCAAAAGTATCAAAGCCAATATCAGCTAAATCAGATATCAACAAATCCTTTTGCCACTCTTCACCTGATCGCATTTGAAAGATAACCTCTATGTATTTCATTTCTAAAAATTAGCCGTTAAATACTTTAGCGATATCAATAAAATCTCTTGATTTTAAAGATGCCCCTCCAATCAAACCACCGTCGATATCTGCCTGAGCAAATAGCTCTTTCGCATTGCCAGGATTACAAGATCCTCCATAAAGAATACTCGTATCATCAGCAACCTCCTGACCATAGTGATCAGCAAGAACCTTACGGATGAAATTATGCACCTCTTGTGCTTGCTCCGGACTCGCTGTTAACCCCGTACCAATAGCCCATACAGGTTCATAAGCTAAGACTACTGCTCCAAACGCTTCTTTCGACAAGTGGAACAAGCCTGCATTCAATTGTGTTTTAATCACATCGAAGAAAGCACCAGATTCACGTTCTTCCTTTGTTTCTCCAATACAAAAAATTGGAGTTAAGCTATGTTTCAGAGCAATATCTACTTTTGATGCCAATAATGCATCTGTTTCACCAAAATAAGCACGTCTTTCGGAATGGCCTAAAATAACATGTGAAGCACCGACTGATTTTACTTGTGAAGCTGAAATTTCACCTGTATAGGCTCCAGACTCAGCTTGATGAATATTCTGTGCACCGATATTTACATTTGCCACATTTTTAGACAATTGTCCGAGACTTGACAAATGTATAAATGGGCTGCAAACAACCAATTCTTGATTTCCAATCACTTCATCTTTGGCCATATTGATAATTTCGGAAAATAAACTTAATCCTGATTGATAGTCCAAATTCATTTTCCAATTACCAGCTACGATTTTTCTACGCATGATTTTACGATTTAATTATATTTCTTGTTAAGTTGAATCAATTTATCTTTTATCTGCTCTGTGAGCACCTTCCCTTTCGAAGCATATAAAGCCTCTAAATATGCTATGAATTTATCAAATTCATAGGTCTCTGTACGCCCTCCAAACACCCAGGCAAATGACGGTACAAATTTAGCATAAAAACTTGTATCTGCCAGCATGCTTGCAAGACCAATTACAGTACCCGTATTTAAAGCCGAATTAATGCCGATACGTGTATAATCACCGATAAATGATCCACATTTTAAAAGCCCCGTATCCCTGTCGCGATTTAATGCATAATCATAAATAGCGACCGTTTTCAAGTTATTCTTTAGATTAGAATTGGACGTTCCTGCCCCCAGATTACACCAATCCCCGATAACTGAGCAGCCTAGATAACCATGATGCCCCTTAGCCGAAAAGTCACCAATAACCGAATTACCGATCTCTCCACCGACCACCGCGTGCTCTCCCACGGAAACATTACCATAAATGGTAGTTCCCATTTTTACAACCGATCCTCTCCCAAGGTATAAAGGACCACGTAAATGAGCTCCTTCCATGATTGTAACACCTTCATCAATATATATTGGACCGTGAAGTGAATTAAGTGTTGCACATTCCATGCTAACATTATGCGCAATAAAAATATGATTACCCAGCAGTTGATTTGTTTCAGATATGCATGGCAACTTAACATCTTCAATCAACAAATTAAAATCCCTTGTTATTTCTGGACCATTCAATAAAAATAGGTCTTCGACTCCTTTTAAAATACTAACATCACATCCTATTTCCGTTACGCGGTAAAAGCCAGTACAGGTATAACGATAACATAACACATAGCCATCCTGCACCAGTACTTCACCAATATCCATTTTTTTTAACGCTTCCATTAATGCAGTTGAAGGAACAAGATTTTCGGATACAAATA
This sequence comes from Sphingobacterium sp. UBA3549, assembly GCF_002376635.1. Classification (NCBI taxonomy): domain Bacteria; kingdom Pseudomonadati; phylum Bacteroidota; class Sphingobacteriia; order Sphingobacteriales; family Sphingobacteriaceae; genus Sphingobacterium; species Sphingobacterium sp. UBA3549. Next base: position 11,560 of record NZ_DFOE01000027.1, read on the forward strand.
TAAGCCCTTCCTCATGATCCCAGTTGGCAACGAACTGAACACTATATGTCGAACCTATCTTTTTCCATTTTTCTCGTAAAGTGAGCACACCGACCCGCAGATCCAAGCAAGATTTAATGAAAGTGAGTGGATAAAGAGTCTTTTTATTGAAAGTAGTCAAATTGGAGGTAAGCCTATCCAACGTCTGGATAGCATCAAAGCAGTCGGTAAAGAAGATTTTCACAACCTAAAAATAATAAAAAAAACTCGACAAATCATATTTATCGAGTTTTTAATATTGTAATATACAGATCTGCTACAATTATTTTTTGTTGTAACGGCTACGGAATTTGTCGATACGACCGGCAGTATCAACCAATTTCATTTTACCTGTATAGAAAGGGTGTGATGTGTGAGAGATCTCTAGTTTTACAACTGGATACTCATTACCATCTTCCCATGTGATAGTTTCTTTAGTATCAACACAAGATTTTGTAATAAAAGCATAGTCATTTGACATATCTTTAAATACAACTAATCTGTAATTTGAAGGATGCAAATCTTTTTTCATTATTATTATGATTACGTATATTCAATTATTGAGGTGCAAAGATAACTTATAAAAATGTAACTTACAACAATTACCAAGAATAATTAGTTGATTTTTTTCACATTTTCATTAACAGCACTCATCAAGGTCACAAAGGTAACATTCTTTAATCTAACCAAAGAATAATTTTGTTTACCGACTCCCAAACCCAACACAAAACATTAATAAATAGAATTTTATGTAACACAAAATTAAATTAGATAAAAAATTTCCGCTTATATTTTGATACTAAAAACGCTAGGCTTATCATTGAATGAAGCGTTTATTCCAAAGTGACAAAGATGAAAAGTGACAATGGGGATATGTCCTGCCATTTACACTACAGATTTCGAGACAATTGCTACATCAGACGCCAAATAGCATAACCGTGTCAAACAAAATCCTTGGTTAAAAAGCTGGCACGAAAAAAAATGGCCCGGAGTTAGGTTCCACACCTAACCAAAAACCATTTCGCCAAAGAATTGAGGCAGATGGAAATTAGGAGCTGGGTTTTCTATTTTATTCCAGGAGATAAAATGTGGCTGTTTGAGGTGATCACCACATTTATAGAAATTACCATGAATTATTTTACCTTTCAAGTTTACAAGTTCGTCAAACTTAAATATAGAAAGCGGAATTACCTCAATCATCGTCCATCGCTTATCACTACCATTACGCATTATTAAGGAAAAGGTACGAACCTTTTCTATCTCACTCGTATCTAATCTATTTCTTGCTGCTTTTTCGGCAGTACCATAACCGATCAATCCAGTTCCAATTAAATTAAATTCTAAGTTGTAATAATGCTTACAACCATCAAATGACACAAAAAATTCCACACAACTGTCTTCCCATACATTTTGATTGGCTTCAGAATAGTGGCCGCGAAGCTGTTCTTCGATGACCTCATATTGCAATACTAGGTACTCCGCTGTGTAACCAATTTTAAATTGTACTTCGGGTTTGTATGGGAAGGATTCGCTCCAATTGTTACAACTCAGCGACTGCGTTTCGAGATCACTCATGAGCTCTGACAAGGTCTTATAATCAAGATCCTTTGTCAAATCAGCTGCAATAGGCAAAATAGTCAATTTCTTCATTCAACTCTGTTTTTTTTTGGAAAAAAGAAGCTTCGTCTACTTGACAGAAGCTTCCAAATATGATTAAAGGTATAAAATTGTTAAATGCAATCAAAAACAACCTTACGCATAAATGCTTCATTCCTTTCCATCTCCTCTACCAGCTTCAGTTGTGTGTTTGTACGCACGAGATTGTGATCCTCGTACTTTGTTTTGTAATAATGGTCGCCTTCCAAATAGTCAGTCAAAAAACGTACGCCCTGCATAAAAGGCAATAAAAAAGCCCCATCTACCAATGTTTCTTTTTCCATAGTCGTCAAAAAGTCATTCGCTTCTTCGAGATAACCTTCCGCATAAGCTTTATACAAAGCCAAATTAAGGCTAATTTTAGACACATCGGTTTCATCTTCCGCAACAGGATTTATAATCGTCCGAATAGCATCACCGAAGTCGTATGCAACATATCCAGGCATTACCGTATCCAAATCTATCACGCATTGCATTTTATCATGATGATCCAAGAGCACATTATTAAACTTGGTATCATTATGGGTTATGCGCAGGGGAAGTTTACCCTTGCTACCTAGTTGAAGAATGGTCTGCATGCGATCTTCGCGGCTAAAGATAAAATCTAATCTGTCTTTCACCAATGCTACGCGTTTACAGTTGTCTTTAGCGATCGCTTTCCGAAGATTTTCAAGTCTAAAATCTATATTATGAAAGTTAGGAAGAACTTCAACGATCAGTGACGCATCCAAATCTGACAACTGCTTTTGGAAAAGACCAAAAGCACGCCCGCCCTCCGCTGCTTGAAATTCAGTTTCTACAATATCATAACTCTTCGTATCTTCAATTAGGATAAACATACGCCAATAATTTCCACGGTCATCTTGGATATACAAATTCCCGTCTATCGTCGGGACAATGGTTAATACGTGATCGCTGACTCTTTTGCCCTTTGCGACTTTAACTTTTTCACTAAGATGCTTGGTAACTAGCGCTATATTGTGCATTAGCCCATCCACATTAGGAAAAACATGGTGATTAATCCGTTGCAATAAGTACGATACCTGGGTATTTTCAGTAGTAATTACACGATAAGTATCATTGATATGACCAGAACCAAATGGTTGAACCGAAATGATATCTCCTTCTAATGTGAATTGTTTTGCCGCGCGCTCTATTACTAATTGGTTAAAATCAGACATTAAACTATGTTTTTAAATCATCAATGTGCTTGCAATATCACAAATTGAATTAATAAATGATAATTTTTATTTCAATCAAACGTTTGCATGAAATTTATTAAAATTAAGCAAACGTTTGCACATTCATTTATCGCAAATGAAATAATATATTTGTTTAGAATAGCCAGTCCAACAGACTGTTTTAATAAGTAAATAACTAATATACAAACTCCCCATATCTCAAAACAATGGATAGAAGAAATTTCATAAGATCGACTGCCATCACTACAGCTGGAATCGGTGTCCTTTCAAGTACAGACTTATTTGCCCAAACAAATGGTAAGATAAAAATTGGCTTTATTGGCGTAGGTCTTCGAGGACGTAATCATGTGCAAATTGCGCTAAATAGAGATGATCTTGAAATTGTGGCGATCTGTGACACTCAAGAAGAATCTCTAGCCCAATGCCGTAAACAATTTAATGCAAAGGGAACCAAACTTCCAAAAGAATATACGGGCGGTAAAGAGGCTTACAAAAAGATGTTAAGCAACGAAAAATTAGATGCCGTTATTATTGCCACTCCTTGGCAGTTCCACAAAGACCAAGCTATTGACGCAATGAAGGCAGGATTATATGTAGGGTGCGAGGTTATTGCCGGTTTAACTGTGCAAGATCATTGGGACGTTGTCAAAGCTTCCGAAGAAACCGGAAAACCTTACATGACATTGGAAAATGTAGCGTTTCGGCGCGATGTACTTGCTGTATTAAACATGCATAGACACGGGCTTTTCGGTGAATTATTACATCTTGAAGGGGGCTATCAACATGATTTACGTGAAGTGCTTTTCAACGACGGAAAAAATTATTATGGTCACGGTGTCGAGTACGGCCCAAAAGCAATTTCAGAGGCGCAATGGCGCACACAATTCAACATCGACCAAGACGGCGATCTTTACCCTACACACGGATTAGGCCCAATCATGCAATTTGTAGACATCAACAAAGGAAACAGATTCACTCATATTACTTCTTACTCAAGTAAAGCGCGTGGATTGGCTGCGTATGTCAATAAAGTTTCCCCAGGACACCCTAATGGTAAGATCAATTACAAAAATGGGGACATCACACAAACGATGTTACAATGTGCGAATGGAGAAACCATGTTATTGACGCATGACACACACTTACCAAGACCCTATTCTATCGGTTTTCGCGTACAAGGAACAGATGGGATTTGGATGGATGTTGCCAAAGGCATACATATCGAAGGTAAATCTAAACCGCACACTTGGGATTCTGCAGACGAATGGGTAAAGAAATATGACCACCCAATTTGGAAAAAATATGAAGAATTAGCAAATGGTTCTGGTCATGGCGGAATGGATTGGTTTGTATTCAATGCGTTCATTCAATCCGTGAAACAAAAGGTACAGACTCCAATTGATGTATACGATTCTGTAACCATGAGTGCAGTATTTCCCTTATCTACCGAATCTATTGCGAAAGGAAATAAGACGTTGGAATTCCCTGATTTCACGAAAGGAAAATGGAAAACGAAGAAAAACACCTTTATGTTAGATGATAGTGGAATGTAATTAGAAAGACACACTTACTATTAAAAAAGCCGTATTGGAAGAAATACGGCTTTTTTTATGAATGCACCACATAATCATAATAATCCTACTATTTAGCTGGTCTTTTCCGTAAATTAGCCCTAGCAAAAACTTTCAACTCATTATGCTTACCGAAGCAATTATTATTTTAGCCCTGATTATTCTAAATGGAATACTGTCGGCATCAGAAATATCCATCGTATCCAGCAGAAAAGCAAGATTACAGGCCGAAAGCGATAAAAATAATGTAGCAGCCAAAATAGCGTTAAGTCTAAAAGAATCGCCCAACAGCTTTCTGTCTACTGTACAAATAGGTATTACGCTTATCGGGATATTAACAGGATTTTTTTCTGGTGGCAGTATATCATCGTACTTAGTAGAAATCTTCAATAAATCGAGTATTATCGCTCCATACAGCGAGCAGCTCGCTGTAATTATTGTTGTATTTATTATTACCTATTTTTCATTGGTACTTGGGGAGCTAGTACCCAAACGCATAGGTATGGCCATTCCAGAAAAGTATGCCATGCTTATTTCTTATCCGATGAATCTGCTCAGCAAAATAGTTCGGCCATTTGTGTGGTTACTAAGCATGTCAACAGAGTTTATCGTCAAAATACTTAATATTAAAAGCAGCGGTAATAGCGTCACGGAAGAAGAAATAAAAGCCCTGGTAGATGAGGGTGTGGATAGTGGAGTCATTGAAGGAATAGAACACGATATCGTGGACCGTCTGTTAAGTTTAGGGGACAAAAAAGCGGTTAACCTCATGACTCACCGTAAAAATATTGTGTTCTTGGACCTCGCAGAATCCTTTGAAGAAAACCGCAAGATTATACTAGACAACGATTATTCCATCTATCCTGTCTGTGAAGGTGGACTTGATAACATTCAAGGAGTTGTTCATGTAAAATCATTACTTCGACAATGTCTCCAAAATGAGCCTTTTGACCTAAGAGTCCTTATGTTGCCCATCAAATTTGTGAACGAGTTTAGTTCCTCCTACAGTATCATAAATACCTTGCGGACATCTAGTATTCATCAAGCGGTCGTCATAGACGAGTATGGGTCACCTCAAGGAATTATTACGTTACGGGATATTGTTGGTGATTTGGTAGGCAACATTGCAGAAAGCGATATCAGTGCCCGTCCAACAATACGTCAATTAGAAAATGGAGACTATGTTGTCGATGGACAATATCAGATCGAAACCCTTTTGGATGAATTTGAGATAGGCCTTTCTGAAGAAGATGAAAATGAGATTAGTAATGTCACTACCGTAGGTGGCTTAGTGTTCCTCCGGTTAGATCATGTACCCGAAGAAGGGGAACGTATCCAATTTAAAAACCTAATTTTTGAAGTGCTTGATATGGATGGACACCGCATCGATAAACTATTGATGAAAGTGACAGACTAGATCTGAATATTCCAAATCCCTATTATCTAAAAAGAAGCGTGGGCTGA
>NZ_DFOE01000012.1:0-11340 GCF_002376635.1 Sphingobacterium sp. UBA3549
ACAGTTCAGTTTACACTACCCATCTTTTAGATATATTGGTTGATTTCATTGACTATCTCAATCAATGGAGATTTTATTCTTTTATTCCCTAACTGTGCATACGATAAAATATTGATCGTAGTGACGTCAAAAGCTATACAAAAATTGGTAGCCACTTCAAAACTGTCCGAATAGTTTAGCTCTAGATAACGGTACAATATGTCTGTAATCATTGACAGTTCATCTTGCGTAAAACCATCTAATTTGGCGACAAACCATATCGCGCCAATTTTTTTGACGCCATTATCTTCAAAAAGAAAAACGTGATTTGGTTTCGCGTATAATGGTAATTTTTTTAATACAACAATAGATTGTTTTTTTGATCGCTTTTGAAATTGAAACTTTTTTGGCTTTAACTGGGCAAAGTCGAATTCTTCAAATTTTTGAAGGATATGAATGTTTCTTTGAAACATGTTTTTGGTTATTTTAGCATCGCTGTTTTCAATTTTCTCTAGTAGTTCGTCAATCTTTTCACCTATTTCAATGTTGTTACCTGCCTCAAATGCTCTGCTAATACAGCTTACCGCTGATATCCAATAGTCGCCACCACCCTTAGACTTTTCGGGTTTTATCTTAGGTTTTTTTAGTTTTTCTACTAATGTCCGGCGGCCTTTTGGGGTTTTTCTGTTAAATTCGACCAAATGGGAAATCGTTATTTTATCCATGAGTATTAGATTTTAATTGTATGATCTGTTATTTTTTTAGTAGTCTCGTTTACTTTTTAAGTTCGTCCATTTTAGTTTTTGCATTCGCAAAAGCTGTTTCTATGGTCTCACTTTGATCAATGAATAATGTAGCGTCAGATCCATATTGTTCAAGCTTAATATACCAAGTCGCTTTTCCTTTACTTACGTAGTAGCCAACTTGAAATCCGTCGACGGTGATAAACTTATTTTCTAGATAATCTGGATTTGAAGCGATGTCATTGTCTACCTGGCCTTTTAATGCAGTAAGTGCTTTTAATATTTCAATTAGATCACTGTATTCAATAGAGGCCACCTTGTCGCCATATTGTCCTTGTTTTTCGATCTGATAAAAGTATCCCATTGCGTTGCCACTTATTATCTTACGAATTTTTGTTTCACAAGAATTGTATGTCGTTTTTAGTTTTGGAAGTTTTGTCTCTACGAACTTGGTAATAGTGCCCGTTTTCGAGACAAAAAGATCCATTTTTGTTTTTTCGGCTTCTTTCTTTGTTTCTTGTGCCTGGCTCGTTGCCAACATGCTAACGAATGTAATAGGAATTAGTAATTGTTTAATCATGAGTATCTTGAGTGTTTGACTGAACAAATTTACCGCGCATTTAGGTTGCTATGCTACGGGAAACCATAACCTGGATAAGAAATAGATAAATTATTTCACCTCCCCATTCCCGCCATTCACCGAGTTTTCCCGATCGTTAGTCTAAAGTCAATAGGCTAGGGGCGTATTGTGTTGTAGTTTTGAGTCAACAAATAAGAACAGATAAACTAACACTATAAAAAAGACATTATGAAAACTCTAGTAAAAACATTCGCAGCAGCAGCTTTAATCTCAATATCCACATTTGCTATGGCAGCTGAAGCACCGGTATCGAAATCAGAGAAAGCCAACGTTAACTTATCAACAGCAGACTTCGCATTGGAACACTATGTGGCTGTAACTACCGAGGGTGAATCAGCAGGCGTAGAGCAATTATTCGCCGAAGATTTCAATCAAAAAATCCAAGCTTCCAATGCACAGAACCACAGCCGTGAAGCAGTCATCAAATCACTGAAAAAACAAAAAGGTGAAAAGTTGAACTGTACAGTAAGCACTGATATCTTGGAAGAATCCGCAGCCTATATGGTCGCTAAAGTAACATTGAAATTTGAAAACTTTACTAAAACAGATCTAGTTACTTTGGAGCGTGCGGGCAATGACTGGAAAGTATCCAAATCGATCAATTCTTATAAATAGGAGCCATCCCTTACAAATATATATGTTGTGAAGCCATGTCGTGAGATGTGGCTTTTTTACGTCAAAAGGGCCTGATTCTCATCAGACCCTTTCTCTTAGCGCTTATTTGTACAGCAATTTTTATGTTTCCTATCGTTTCCTCTTTTTTGTTTCGTCATCCAATGTTTTTAACGACAATTGGATTTTCACTGTACGACGCCAATTTTTATGTTGAACCTTTCTTTCGAAAGGTAGCTTGTAGCCGTTTTGTATAGTAAGAACAGCTGGCGATTTGAAATAGTTTTATTGGAGTGATTTTTTTTATAACAGGATATTTACCATGAAAGAGGAAATTGCAAAAGAGAATTGGCTAAAAATAATTGACCGGCCAAATAGCATTAGAGATTTGATTGAAAGTCAGGATGATTGAAAATGGTTAATTTTCAATAATTCAGCTATGGCGAAAGCTTATAAATTGATTCCCCAACAATTAGTAATTTTATTCAGACCTGCAATTTTGTAAAGAGAATGCTGGGCTCATTCGTTCAACATTTATCGATTACTATAGTTCGGCCTGGATTATTGTGGTTAGCGGGTTCTGTTTGTCCATGTTGTAAAATATAAAATTCTGATTTTAGCAGTCTGTTATTCGGATGAGTTTAAATAACTTTTATAGGGTGCTTGTTCGTACCTGCTTCGTACAGCCTTCGGATTAGGTCGGGGAGGGTTCTATTGTTGATCAGTCTCTGAACAGTTTTTTCCTGTTCAGAGACTGGTCAAGGTCTGTTGGGTGTCTGTACATTATCTATTGATGATCCGAACGTGGTACGAATCTGATACGAAGGAGATTTGCCTACCTATTCCTGCCATTCACCGAGTTTTCCTAATCGTTAGTCTAAAGCCCATAGGCAAGGAGCCTATTGTGTTGTAGTTTTGAGTCAACAAATAAGAACTAACACAATAAAATAAAGACATTATGAACTCATTAGTAAAAACATTCGCAGCAGCAGCTTTAATCGCCGTATCAACTTTCGCTATGGCAGCTGAAGGACCCGGTTCAAAAGCAACAAAAGCAAACGTTAACCTTTCCACAGCAGACTTGACACTCGATCATTATGTTGCGGTAACCACGGAGGGCGAATCAGCAGGAGTAGATCAATTATTCGCTGAAGATTTCAATCAAAAGATCCAAGCTTCCAATGCACAAAGTAACAGCCGTAGTGCCATAGTTAAACTATTGAAAAAACAAAAAGGAGAGAAGCTGAACTGTTCTGTAAACACCGATATCCTCGAGGAGTCAGCAGACTATATGGTCGCTAAAGTAACTTTGAAATTTGAGAATTTTACCAAGACTGACTTGGTAACCCTGGAGCGTGTGGGCAATGACTGGAAAGTATCCAAATCGATCAATTCGTATAAATAAGAGCCATCCATTAGAAATATATAAGTTGTGAAGCCATGTCGTGAGATGTGGCTTTTTTGTGTTTTATAGATGCCCATCGGCTCAACTTTTCGGTAGTTGTATTCTACCGCTTACATTGGATGCTTTTCACTCAAATAGCCCTTGAATGAAGCCTAAGTTTGGATAAGATTTAAAAACAACATTATGGCTAATCAATTTCTTATCAAAAACACAATGGCAGATATGCGAGCGATATCTGCAGCCGAGAACGCAGCTTTGACAAACGGTACTTATTCAGGAGTACAACTTTTAGGTTACTATCAAGTCGGAGATACACCTTCGCCAATAAATTACTATTTGTCCTCAACCGCAGATCCTGATAATGGAGGAAGTGTAATTGAAGTTTGGGATAATAAGTTAACTTTTAACATCCGAGATATTGATGTATCTTATTTTGGTTTAAAAAGTGATGGGAATGAAAACGACTTTTCGGGAACCAATAATTTAGCTTATTTTACAAATGCGTTAGAGTATGTTAACTTGGTAAACGGAAGATTAGTCTGTCAACCGAATAGAGTATACTTATTAAAAGATGGTCAAGTCAAACTCGCTAATATATCTGATAATTCTTTTAAAATAGATTTTAACAACTCAAAGATTCTCTTAAAAAATGCAGATATATTATTTTCCAAGAATAATAATATCCCCTATAAGACTTTCCAGATATCAGCTAATCTTAAAAAGGCTGACTCAAAGATAAAAGTAAACAGCTTATCTGATCTGACTGGCGTTAACATTGGTGATTTAATTGAAGTTTCTTCTCCTGCTTTAACTCATAGTGGAGCCTCCTTAATCCAGTATTACGTAATAAATGATATTGATTTACTCAATTTATTCATTTACATCGATGGTGATATAGTTGGAGATGTTACTCACCAGCAAATAATCGATGATGGTAAGACAGGAGAAATAACTTTAAAGCTCTATAAATTGTATAAGGGAATGGAAATCAAAAACCTAAATTTTATTTCAAATAAAGAAAAAAATGAGGGAATTGTGATTCGCAATCATAACGAGCTGTTGATAAAAAATGTCAATTTTTATAATGCTAGACGATTTGGTATATATATACAGTATGGGGGAAAAGATGTTGTTGAAGATTGTAAATTTTATAGGTATGGTTTTGTAGATAAAGATCAGGGATATACCAATGTAGCAAGTTCTCCCGACGGTTATTCTTTCGGATATGGATTAATCCATGCTCGGAACGCTATTTCAAAAGTAACTAATTGTGAGGGATACTACGGGTGGCATACATTTGATTGCGCCATTGGACAAACTGTTATTCAATATAACAATTGTACCACATATAAAGATGCTATTGGTTTTTCGAGCCATGAGGGCGCTTGGAATACTCATTACAATAACTGTAATACTTTTGGAGGGAATGGCATATCCTGTCGAGCGATGAATTTATATATTCGAGGATGTTATTTAAAGCCGAGTTTGCAAGGGCATGGTATTAGTGGAATGGGAGTTTGGTCTACATGTATAAGTGATAGTTGTATTGAAAAAACTTCAAATTTACCAGGAAGTCCGATATACTTACCTTCAACGCCAATTATTGGCGCAGGGGCTAAATCCGCAAATGAAGTTCAATCTTTTTATATGGTTAACTCTAATTTGTTAAATGCTAATGCCGAAATTATAATTAGTTGTGATAAGGTAGTTCTTAGAAATACTCTAGTAACTACTCGTGAAAACGAATATGCTAATCTGAGATTATTAGGCAAAAATATAAACCTAGATAGCTTCTTAATAAAAGGTAATATAAAAAGTCAGTTTGTTGTTTCAGTCGGGATTCTCCCCAATCAAAAAGTTATACTTAATAATGTCAAGTCCGATGGAAATATACAGACCCAAGTTGGAAGCGCTACTATATTTTTGACAGGAGCATTAACCGTGGAAGAGTCTGTAGGTACTTCAATAGAGATTTCTAACTGTTCTTCGAGAGCTGATTCGCTAGTAAGGGCTTTAAGTGCTAATTCTAATATTAGAATAAATAAGATTAATAATAATAATTACGGTTTCTTAGGGAACAGCGATGCATCAGTAAAAGTATCGCAAGTTTATGATAATGTCGGTCTTAGGCCAGAATATTGGCTAGGAGGGATGCCATTTGATTCTAATAGTATATTATATAACAATAATTCGATTTTGGCTAAAAAAATTGGAGATAGTTCGCAGAAACCAAGTAATTCTCAATATTTAGGAATTGGTAATACATATACTAATATTCAAACGGGTGTTACGGAAATATGGGATGGAATATCTTGGAAAAATTTAATGCCAGACGCTAGTGTTATGATTAGAGGATTGGTAAACCAGTCTTCTCCGAGTATGGACGTTGCTACAGCTCCAGGCTTATCCTACGCACAATCAGAGGTACAAGCAATACTTACAGAACTCCGAGATTTAAAAACCAAACTTCGTAGCGCAGGTATTTTAGCACCCTAGTTTTAATTCTTGATATTGGAATTGCATGGAGTTCTTTAGAAGCGATACCCTCTAGTTGGATAATATTTATGCCAGTGCTAAAATGACTCTAACATTTGAAAACTTCACAAAAACAGATCTAGTTACTTTGGAGCGTGTGGGGAATGACTGGAAAGTTTCCAAATCAATCAATTCGTATAAATAGCAGCGATTTCAAATAAATATATATGTTGTAGAGCCACGTTGAGAGACATGGCTTTTTTATGGGCTATTTAAGAGAGTGAGGTGTTACGGGGATAACGTAGTTAGTGGAGCTTAATCAGAATAAATAAGTAGAAAGAATAGACAAATAAATAATTTTATAACCACATAAATATTTATTAATTTACAGCTCATATTATTCTGGTTAGCCTATTTAAATTATCATAAAATTATCGATAGCGGCGATTTAGCGGTTACGGAAAGTCTAGCGACTAGGATAGCACACCGTCGCTATTCTAAGCTAGCTGTAAACGGATGTTATAGGACATATTCTTGTTAACTAGACTAAAGGCTATATATAAAACGATAAATTCTTATGGAAAGAAAAAGAGACTTTATTAATCAAATAAACGAAACAACCGCTAAGCACGGTTTGAACAAATACAATCAGTTCAACGTATTTAGGACGATGTTCAAAATGACAGAAGAGAAACATCTTCATTCACGCTTTATCGCTTTTTTGCTAAACCCTAAAGGAACGCATGGGCGAGGTACAAAATTTTTAGAACTCTTTTTGGAGGAATTGGAAATGCCGAATTTTCGTATGGATGGCGTTACTTTAGTACCAGACGAGGTTGGAAAAAGTGAATTGGATAATATTGATATTTTGATCCAAAATAAGCATGACGATGCTATCATAATTGAAAATAAGATATTCGCTGGGGATAGTAATAAATCGGATTTAGAGTTTGAGAAAATGGAGGATGCTGATCCCAACAGATTTCAACTTCCAAGGTATTATAATATAGCGACGGCAAAGCGCTTAAAAGTTGTTTATATCTTATATTTGAATATCGACGGCAGACCTCCCTCTTTTCATAATAAATTTCCACAATCTGTCAAAGATCTTCTTATAAGAAAAGAACATCTGAAACATATACAGCAATGGTTAACACGATGTATTAGCGAGTTAGTGGATGATTGCGACCTAAAAAGTGCTATTGTACAATATAAACAGGCTTCTTTAGAGTTTTTGAATGATATTCAATTGGCCGAGGATTTAAAAAGAATTACTGCCGCTAATCTGGATGAAGGATATAATTTTTGGGTAAATAAGGAAATAGAAGGTGTCAATCATGCTGACTTGGTGTTAGCGCAATTTATCCACGTCAAGTGGCATACTGTCTATGAGTTTTTTTCAAACTTAAGAGAACGTATCGAAAGTACGTTTGGTGTTGAAGTGTCTGAAATAGAAAATAAACAGATTACTGCCCTTACTCATAGAAATGCTAAAGCTAGTATTACATTATCCTTTGAAAAAAATGACATTTTATATTATGTATGTAATGATAGGGCTGGTTTCAGTATTGGAATAGTCAAAGAAAGCAAATGTGACGAAGATTATCAAAAGATTTTAGATAAAGGTTATGCGAATTTCGATTTTAGTAATATGCAGGTTTTTGATCTCATCGATCCATCGTGTAGCAATGGGTTAATTGATAAAATTGTATTGGAGTGTCAGGCGTTTTGTGTACAAAAATGAACTAAAAATAGGTGCAAATAAAGATTTTACTTCAGAAAACTGTGTTAAATGATTGGTATGAGATGAAGTATAAACTGATAATTTTAAATTTGTAATGATGATGGATAAAAAAGATCTTATTTCAATGATTGAAATTCAGTTAAAAAGCTTCGTAGATTCCAAAAGACCGAAAGATGCCGAAGTGTGCAAAAAATTGGATTTTGGTTATTCGTGGGATGGGCAAACGGCTTTACTGTTTGAAATTAGACCACAATGGAATGACCCAACGAATATTTTAGAATTACCGTTTGCAAAGCTTCGCTTTGTGAAAGCATCTAAAATCTGGAAACTTTATTGGATGCGAGGATCGGGTAAATGGGAGGCTTATGAACCCAAACCCGAGTGTACTAATCTACAATTATTGTTGGATGAAATCGATCATGATGGATATGGATGTTTTTTCGGATGATAAGCTCTGTAAAGAACTATTTTTTCATATCTTTTTTTATAGCACCACGATAGTATCGTTTTTCTTCTTTTGCACCATTCCATACGTTAGTAACGATACATTTGCTTTTAGCATTGAATTTAGTAACAATCAATTTGCACTATAANNTTATAGTGCAAATTGATTGTTATTGTATGGTCAATAAGATTAGAGGGGGAAATGGTATTGCCTGCCTGAAAATTATAAAGTATGTCTGTTTAGGGCTATCTCCTATGGAAGATCATATATTTTCGCTATTCACCGAGTTTTCCCAACCGTTAATGAAAAATACGTTGAATATTGGTAAGTTAAAGTTAAAACGTTATCTTGCGGCACTATTTGATAGGAGCCAATTATTACTTTAACATTGATCTGAAAGTTTGATTAATTAAGTGTGATAACCTAAAATACTATTAAACTTTATTTCAAATAGGTCGATCAATAAAGAACATGGTAACATTGCAAACAATTGAAGAAATTCATAGATTATTTCCTACTATGGGGAGCAGTCCGGCTTTAGTGACCTGCGATGATTTTCGTGATTGGGTATGTAAATATGACAGGTCACCACTTAATCTTTTCAATGAACTTATAGCAGCAAAGTTTGCTGAAATTTGGAGATTAATGACCCCCGAAGTATGCTTTATTCAAGTGAAGCAAGACCATATCCCACTTCAAAAATTTCCTCAATTACAATATGACTTTTTTAATAAGGAATGTTTTGGTTCATTGTATCTAGAAGATTCCAAAGAGATTGATCTTACTACAGTCTCGCTCTTTAAACAAAAAGGTTTTATTGATAAACTTGGCAATAAAGAAGATTTTTTAAAAATAGCATTATTCGATATTTGGCTAGCCAATGAGGATAGAAATCATAATAATTTTAATTTATTGTTGCATGCGTCATCTGAAAAACTTAACTTTCTGTACGCCATTGACCATGTCAATATTTTTAATAGCAGTTTTCTCAATTATGGAATAGCTGAATTAACAGAGGATGATTCCATCATAAAGACCGAGTTGGCTAAAATTCTTTTTGGAGGAAAACGCAAGTTACCAGAGATCGTAGAAAATCTTGTTCAAAATTTTTACCTTTGTATCTCAGAATGTAAAGAGAGGTTGGATGAGATATTAGCTTTAGTGCCGGAGTCTTGGAATTTAAATACGGAATACTTAAGACAGAGGATTCTTGATAATATATTCACAGAGGATTGGAACGAAACTTGTATCAATAATTTTAGAATATTTATTCAATCTTTTATCGTCAATTAAATGAAAACTATATATTCAATATTATCCATTACACTGAATACGGCCTTGGAAGAAAGGATAAGTATCGGTACGTTAATGTCTAATGGTACAGAAAGTATGTTTAAGTTTTCTTCTGAAAAATTATTGGCCATTAAGAGTTTGCTTAGTTCTGAGAAGTATAATTTGGTTAAAAACTATTTAAAATCCTTAGAGAACGATATTCACAATATTAGTCTGGAGAAGATAAATACTATTTCTCAAAAGAATGTTGAATGGACTCAGTTTGGTTATCTTAGTTACTTGTCGAATTATGCGAGTAATCTAGTCCAATTTTCAGAGCCTAAAATTATCGATATAGAATTTACACAAAATAACTTTAAACGACTATTCGAAAAGTATATTTTCACTTATGCACAAGATGCTGAGTATTCTACATCTCAAATGATCGTTGAACAAGTGAAGGAGAATCTTTATCCAAAAATAAATACTCGCGTTAATTTAGATATCACGTTGGACTCGAGTAATTTTGAAAATTTGTTCGCACCTATTGAAGTGAATTTTCTTGGTATAAATGGTATGCCAGTAGCGGGTCAGGCTATAGACTTCTCCAAGAAGCATTATTTTCTTGAAAATGATGTTACTAGATTTGTTGCATTGACTAAGGTGATTGAGTTAGCAGAAAACAAAAGAGGACAGTTTTATGTTCTAGGTCGCGAACCTGAAAATAGTGATGTGAAAAACCATCAGCTATGGGAACAGATTCGTGATTCCGATATTTTGGAATTTGTTGATGCAGATGAAACTGGTATTGTCGAAGAATACATGGAGTCACATGATGTGCGTCCCTATTTTAAAAAATAGTATCCGAATTTCTGTTTATTTAAATCTTATGAGTTCAGGGGCTCGGTTTCAATTTCGAGAAATATTGAAATCATAAGATTTAAAACTTTTAATTATTTAGGTCCCCGTTATCCCATTCACAAAAGTATCCACGAACCCGACAATCTTATTTAAGATACGATCACCAATCTCTTTGGATTTTAGAACGCTAGGTCTTCCGTCGGCGCGAAGAGAAAGAACTTCTTTACGAAGTGGCTCACGCTCTGTGAAAAGGTAGTTCTCAATTAGCCTTTCGGTATCTTCTTCTAACAGGTTCTCAGTTTTGATTAAGTCCTGCAATGCGCTTTCTTGTTCTATATTCCAGAATTTTTCAAACTCATCCGGAATAGTGTCGCTGTCCTCAATATGCGGTAGGCTTTATTTAAGCGCAAAATGGCACCAACAAATAGATGGTATAATTAGCTTAGTTATAGATATGAACTTAATAATCTTTTATTTCTGTGCTATACCTTCAATACATTGCTCCCTTATTTCCCAAAGCTCATCTAAAGTGTATGGAATCTTATTGATCTCGATCCAGCGTAGTAAGTAATTTCTGTGATATTGCACTTTAAATTCATTAATTTGGTCAGGGGTGATTTCGATTTCCTCTAAAAGATCCAGCTCAAATTGGTCTAAATTTACACCAATGCCAGTGAAGTCCAAGATGTGATTATGATTTCTCAGATAATTGTGAGCTTCTGGAATATATTTTAAATCATAGTTGGATAGAAGGCCTTTTATCGCAGGAGTATTTTTACTATTCATGGTAAAAATGCCTAATAAAAGCCTGAGGCTGCTTCCCCCATTTTCATCCGACAATCTTTTCAATAGTGCATGTTTTGTACTGCAAGTTCCGCATAACTCATCAAACACGATCAGTGCGTTGCTTTTATTATTATTACGTCTATAATCGAGTTTTTCCACCCATTTACAAGCTTCCGCAAAGTTGCTTATAGCTAAATTGATGAATGATCTCGAAATCATTCCATTCATGCCTAAAATTTCAAAATCAGGTGCTCCCATTCGTTTATCGATTGATATATGTTGATGATTTTTCATGATTGGTGACATTAAAATGATAGCCTAATTTAAATAAATTTGCGGCAAAATATCGTCTGTCGGTATCCCCCCTACGAACTACAG
>NZ_DFOE01000021.1:0-94400 GCF_002376635.1 Sphingobacterium sp. UBA3549
TGAGACTTTTTCAGTGCCCTCCATTGGGTTGTCCCTTTTTTATTTTATGGATCGCGCTATCGCTCGTGCTGAACTATGGATGTAATGTCAGATTATATCAATTATCCGTTAATTATCTGTACAGTACTCGTGAGTTTTTATTGTAATTGCTAAATTTATCAGACAAGGTTATATATGCAGATATCGATGGATGCAAATAAGAATAGAGAAAAAATAAGTTCCGGTTTTTTTTCAGTGCTGACGTATAATGTCGCGGGATTACCCGGGATTATTTCGTCGGCAATTACAGGTAGAAGCAGGAGTATTGCCGAAATTGGAAGGAAGATCAATCCTTTTGATATCGTGAATGTGCAGGAAGATTTTAACTACAATAGAAGTTTGTATTTAGGCGGTAATTTACATCCATATCGTACAAAAACAAAGGGCCGTGTTCCCTTTGGTGATGGTTTAAATACCCTGTCTCATTTCCCAATGACTGATGTTATCCGTATTCCATGGAAAAAACGTACGGGGGCAGATTTTTTAACACCCAAGGGCTTTACTTTTGTTCAAGTGGAGATTGTGCCTGATGTTTGGCTGGATGTCTACAATGTCCATGCAAATGCACAAAATAGCAGAAAAGCTTCAAGTGCACGTCGCGATAATCTGAATCAGTTGCGCGATTATATCCGTGAACATTCGGGCGATAGGTCAATTCTTGTGATGGGCGATTTTAATGCACATTATAGTTTTTGTGATGATAATCTGCATGATTTTATGGATTCAACGGCTTTGGTTGATAGCTGGGTTGAACTGGAAAATGGGGGCTTAGTGCCAGAGGCTCGCCACGAGTTTAAACCCCAGCATATGTTGTCGATATGTAATCAGAGCGAATCCATTGATAAGATTCTTTACAGGAGCAGCAGTGACCTCAGTCTTGCTGCCCGGGACTATAATATAGAAAACAATCTATTCACAAATGTCAAGGGGCTGCCGTTGTCGGATCATTATGCGTTGGCACTCAATTTTAATTGGGCGATCCACCCTTAGTAGCTGTAACTTAGACTGAATGTTGGCACTATACGTTGCGTTGTCGTGTTGTCATTGATATAGGTTCCCTTAATGATGAATTCGAAATCCGGAAGCGGATATCTGAAGGCGTTAAAGTCAAGTGAAACGTATGCGCCGAAGCTTTTTGGTGAAACGTCAGTGTGTTTGTGAATATTTTGATAGTCGGCGAACATTCCGCCTTTTACGCGCTTAATATAAGCCAGTGACCCTAATCCAAGGTCGGGATAAGCTATTGGAAAACGGTAGTTGACCAATACGGTATTTTTTACTTTTTCATATTTGTAATAGCTAAATCCGCTCACTAAAGGGATATCGTTGATATATTGATAAATTCCCGATCCTGTTTGGGCACTCAATCGGATCTGAAAACCGTGATTGCTCCTAAACCCTGGAAGATAAAATATTGTTCGTGCCGATAGGATATCACCTTTTGCGTGGTTTTCAAAGGGCGTATGTCGATAGGTGACACTCATATTTTGCCCCCATCTTGGGTAAAGATCCATTCTGGCCATTCGGGCGTTGCGATTGAGATAAAGCTGGTATGTCAATGGAAAGGCGGTTTCATCATTAAAATTTTTGACATCGGTACGGCTCAGATCATAACGTTTAAGATAGGCGGTAGCCAGGTTGAAACCGGTGGAATAGATGTAGTCTCTTCTGTAAAAGGAAATGGGGATAGCGATTTGTGAGGATATATAATGCTCCCTCCAGTCAAAGCGGATGCTGCTATCCGGTTTGTTAGGGATGCTTGCCGCGGCGATCTGCCCCCTGTTTTCGTAACGCAAGGAAAATTTTGGAAAGTATTTATTGTAAGTAAGTTCGGCGGAATATATTCCTTTTCGAATATCCGTATCGTATTCGTATCCTAATGCAATTTGTGTGGTGTTTAAGATGTTGTTTGACAACCAGAACACGCCAGGTTTAAAGTTGTCAAAACTCTCAAAATTACTGCTGCTTAAGGAAAGACTATGAAAATTGAAGGTTCGTCCGAGACCATTATAGGGGACGATTTGGCTATACTGACTGGTATCTACTGAGATTGAAGCGATGTTTTTGACACTGTCTTTGGTCAATGCAGTAGCGTAGTAGTGTGAAAAATAATCCGTTTCGGGAGCAATAGCAAATGAGGTGTCAATAGATGTTTGACCGATTTTATAACCATCAAATTGGTAATCATTGAAGAATAATTGTTTAGTTTCTTTATCGTAAAATGGGTTAAATGCGCCAAACTGTGCCTTCGTCAGAAGTTCCTTGTTGCCGGTTAAAAGGTCTATTGTGTAGATGTTGTCGATACCATTAAAGTTTGCTTTTGCCATAATTTTCGTACTCGAAAGGTATTGTGGTCGCTCAAATTGCTGACTCCCCCAAGCTGTTAGGTTAGTAATTTTATCACTTTTTAGATCAATTTCGCATATAGCAGTTCCTGTTTGTGACAATCGTATAGCAATAACTTTGTCGCCTTGGGCGTTGAAAGCAGGATGTTGGAGCTGTTCAGCATCACTTATTTTGATCCGTTTGACGACAGTGTTGTTTTTAAGGCTTATTAGCGTTAGATAACTATCGTTGGATAAATCTACTTCGACGCAAGCGATGACCTCCTCTAATGGGCTAAAAACAGGTGAATAATATCTAGATTGCTTGGTAATCTGTTTAATTTTTCCTGTTTGGAGGTTCATGATATTAATGATGCTATATGTTCGCTTATTGAAACGGGGGTCTTTGTGAAGCTCATCCCACATGATGTAGTGACTATTTACATCGAAATGTGCCGTTAGTTGGATGCCCGTTTTAACCAGCATATTTTCTGCTTTTGTTGACGTATCAAAAGTATATATAGCGTTTGTCTTTTGTGGATTTTCCCGGATAAAATAGATCGTCCCATTCTTGTATTTCGGCAATAAATTGCTGTTATAATATCGGTTGTTTTTTTTGTCTATTTCTGTGTATTTTTTGTAGTGATAATTGGCTGTTTTTGTCTTCCATATTGTGTCCAAATTTGCAATAGTTTTACGGTATAGATAGGCGCTATTCCCACCGATTTTTTTCTTTAAGACACGATTGATATTATAAGGGAACAGTGGTTTTCGATTTAGTTCTGAAAAGAGATCCGCTTCATAATTTGGCGGCAATTCTGATTTTAACGTCGAGGTCATCAGATAGCCTATTGTGTAGTAACTGGGAACGATATCTTTATAGGATCCCAATAAATATTTATTAAAACTATAGTTACGATTTGTTTGAAAGTTAGCTTTTATCGGCATTTCAAAAGCGGGTAATCTTCCCCTTCCTCCTTCAGAATATAGGGTCTCCGTCAGGGTGGCATCGCCTTCGAAGTACCACGAAGGAACAGTCAGTCCATAGTAAGCAAGAGCGAGCTGCTCAAAAAATGGTGCGCGTAATTTTCCTGTCAATTTGTCAAACTGATTGACGTGCCTAGACTCGTGAAGGATCAAATTGGGTAACCAAGTTTGGTTGTCGGGCTCTGCTCCAGCGGTGCTATATAACTCAGATTTACGCGGCGATAACTGGACAAAACCATTTGTTTGGAGGTTGGTGTTGTGAATAATGAAGGGAATCTTTCTAGGTTTAATTTTATAGTTTCTTGAAGTTGCACGGAGTGATCGGCTAAGTTGATCCGCTAGGGTGGGGGCTTTGTCCTTCATTTCCGCTGGGAAAATAAGTTGAAAATTTGCTGTCTCAATCTTCAGCCATTTTTGGCTTGAAGGTGCTTGGCTATCTTCAAAAAACTGAGCAAAAGATTTTTTTGAAGACATGGTTAATGTGATTACTGTTAATAAACTGATAATTATATGTTTATGATTCATTATTTTTCATATATTAGGGTTTTGCTATTTTTTTTAGTTTTATTTTTCCTTTATATGTCAACTTTAAGTTTCTATATTTAGTATTTAACTATTGAATATTAGATGTTTGTATATTTTTAATTTCTTTTTTTTATTATATTTTTTTTGTCTAAAATAGGCTTGAAAAGTGTTTAGGATATTACTTGAATGTTCCTTTACTTAACAGGTTAAAGCACACGACGAATATACTTAAATAATTGGCGATTCAATGCTTTTGCACTAAAAATTTGATCGCTTTTTTTAATCGGTTTCTCTGACTTTATTGCTTTGGCACTTGCACTGGATTTGTGCGTGAACGGGTGCTGAATTCATTTTTTTTGTTGTGAAAAGTCACGTAGTAAGTTTTAAATAGATAGGTCATATCTTTTCCTTTTCACATTGTACCTATTAGAGGTGATCATGTAATTAGATTAGCCTTTTTCTACATAATGACATAATGTCTTGTTTTTGTGTTGAGAGGTGGATTGCAATTACGATGTGCATGCGAAATACCTTGCTCAATAACTGCATTTTATTATTTATTTTTTTATGCAGAATTTGCTTTAAAAAAGCGATTTTTGTAACATATAAATTTTGTGTAGATGTAGGATTTTTTAAATGGATTAGGAGATATGGAAGAACTGGAAATGCACGTGAATCAAATAGAGCAATTGATAGCAAGTGGAGATGTTGTTGGTCTGGAAGAATTTTTGAATGAATTGAATATTTCTGAAGTAGAGGAGCTGATTGATGAACTGCCCGAACATGGTTCGCTATTTATAGAGTCATTAAATTTGAACCGTGCAGTAAACGTTTTTCGTATCCTGGATTTTCCTACGCAGAACAGGATTTTTAAAAAGCTTTCTAAAGCAAAAATAAGCGCCCTAATTAACGAGTTACCACCGGATGATCGTACCTCATTTTTTTCCGAAATGAAGGATGATATCAAGCATTTAATTTTATTGTTACCGCCCAAAGATCGCGTTGAGGCATTGGCGCTGCTAGGGTACCCGGAGGATAGTGTTGGACGCTTAATGACCCCTGATTATATCACCGTAAAAGAGCATTGGAGTATTGAGCGGATATTGGGTCATATCAGGCGTTATGGAAGGGATTCTGAGACGATAGATGTATTGTATGTGATTGATGGTGCGGGTAAGCTAATTGATGATATACGCATCAAAGATGTATTGATGGCGGAGCCCGATACAGTGGTTGGGGAATTGATCGATCATCGCTTAATATCGTTAAATGCTTATGACCCGCAGGAGGAAGCAATCAACATCTTCCGGATGAATAATCGGGTGGCCTTGCCTGTTGTTGATGAACATGGCGTGATGTTGGGGATTGTTACCGTTGATGATATTCTTTGGGTTGCCAACGAGGAGTATACCGAAGACATGCAGCGTATCGGGGGAACCGAGGCATTGGATGAGCCCTATCTGGATGTATCGATTAAGAACTTGGTGAAGAAGAGAGCCGGTTGGCTTATTGTGCTTTTTCTTGGGCAACTTTTGACAGCGACAGTGATTGAACATTTTGAAGAGCAAATGGCGAGTGCGATTATGTTATTCGCGCTGATGCCTGTTATTATTTCCAGCGGTGGGAATAGTGGTTCACAGGCGTCGACATTGATTATTCAGGCTATGGCTTTGGGGGAAGTTACGCTAGGCGACTGGTGGCGGGTGATGCGCAGGGAGATCATATCGGGCTTGCTCTTGGGACTTATTTTGGGTACATTAGGTTTTGTAAGGATCATGGCTTGGCAGTCTTTTGCACATAGCTATGGGGAGTACTGGGTACTGGTTGCGTTGGTTATTTCTTTATCCTTAGTCGGTGTTGTACTATGGGGGTCGCTAATGGGATCTATGTTGCCTTTTGTGATGAAGCGGCTAGGAGCTGATCCTGCGAGTTCGTCGGCACCCTTTGTGTCGACTTTGGTCGATGTCACCGGCTTGTTGATTTATTTTAGCGTGGCTACGCTTATTTTGAAAGATGTATTGCTTTAAGTGGGATCGAATTTGCATTATTAGTGATGGATATGTTCATATTCTTCGCTAACAAAAGAACAGTAAAGTTCGTTTCGAAGCTGAGAAAGGGGTTTTTTAAAGTGGAGTGGGAAAATAAAAATAAATTATTCTAATTGGAATTTAGGAAGTTGTAAAAAATGTGCTCAAAAAATTTGTAGTATTCTAATAATCTTCCGATACTTGCATCACGGAAACGCAATAGGGTCTCCGGAAAAATTGAAAAATACTCCTGAATAGCTCAGCAGGTTAGAGCATCTGACTGTTAATCAGAGGGTCGCTGGTTCGAGCCCAGCTTCAGGAGCAATGCGATAACTTACATAACCGGGGTTATCTATACTATTCAATTTTTCATTCCTGAATAGCTCAGCCGGTTAGAGCATCTGACTGTTAATCAGAGGGTCGCTGGTTCGAGCCCAGCTTCAGGAGCAGCAATGCAATAATTTTATTTGCATAACAAATTAAAATGTACTACTTTTGTACACTCAATGAGAAAGTAATTTCTCGGGATTAAATTCCTGAATAGCTCAGCAGGTTAGAGCATCTGACTGTTAATCAGAGGGTCGCTGGTTCGAGCCCAGCTTCAGGAGCAATATTTAAACCGGCTTTATGCCGGTTTTTTTGTTTACCATGCTTATAAAAAGACTATGAGTTTAGTAATTATTGGTACGGTGGCTTTCGACACAATAGAGACGCCGTTCGGTAAAACTGACAAAATTCTAGGTGGTGCCGGCACATTCGCAAGTCTGGCGGCATCCTATCTGTGTGATCAAATCAAGTTGGTCAGCGTTGTTGGAGAAGATTTTGGAAACGACCATTTTGATCTTATCAAGAACCGTGGTATAGATGTAACGGGCGTGCAGGTGATAAATGGCGGGCAAACTTTTTATTGGTCGGGCAGATATCATAATGACATGAATAGCCGCGATACTTTAGCTACGGACTTAAATGTATTGGCTGAATTTGACCCCATTATTCCAGAGAGCTACCAGGATTGTGAATATCTTCTCTTAGGTAACCTTACCCCTCATATACAATTGACAACCTTGGCGCGCTTAAAACACAAGCCGAAGTTAGTTGTACTCGATACAATGAATTACTGGATGAATGTTGCGATGGATGACTTAAGAAAGGTTCTTCTGAAGGTGGATGTATTAGCTATAAATGATTCAGAAGCCAGACAACTATCTGGCGAATATTCTCTTGTTAAGGCTGCAAAAGTTATTTTAGAAATGGGGCCGCGCTATTTAATTATTAAAAAGGGTGAGCACGGTGCACTTCTTTTCGGTGAGAATCAGATTTTTTCTGCTCCGGCACTTCCCCTGGCAGATGTTTTCGATCCAACCGGTGCAGGTGATTCCTTTGCAGGAGGTTTTATTGGATATCTAGCGAAAGTAAAAAGTATAAACTTTACAAATATGAAGAATGCGTTGATTTTCGGTTCTGCGCTAGCTTCATTTTGTGTAGAGAAATTTGGAACAGATCGCTTGGTTAGCCTCACTCAAGAGGACATACAAAAGCGATTGAACGCGTTTGTAGCCCTGTCTCAGTTTAATTTATAATCACTTATCTTTCAGTTTTCCGATAATTTGGAATTTTAAAAATACAGCGTCTGAATGAGGAGCGTCTTGAAGCTCCTCAGTTAGATCTTGTCCAGCCCAATGCTCGTAATGCATGCCATTTTTCCACAGTCTACTTTCGCCGACATCATAAATGTATCCACGATAGGCAACCCAGATCTGCGGTTTGTCGCAGCCGTTCCTTAAAGCCAATTGACTTTTGCTATATTCTAATAATTCCTCTGCCATTAGTAATGTTAAGTTGGCGAAGATATAAAAACTAGGCTACTTTATACGCCGATAGCGATCTTTTCATTAATTTTCTGGCTACATGTATTCTTGTCTTTACTGTTCCGATGGGGATATTGAGGTGTTCAGATATCTCATGATATTTAAAACCTTCAAAGTACAATGTAAAGGGGATATAATACTCTTCGGAAAGACTTGATAATGCTTCGTGGATGTCTTGCAGTACAAATTTACTTTCTCCCTGATTGGAGGAAGCAGACAAGAGGAGGTTTGCATTAGAAATATCCTGATCTTTCGTGATGAAGGAATTTGTTTTTACAATGCGTCTATAATTATTAATAAACGTGTTTTTCATGATGGTATAGAGCCATCCTTTTAAATTTGTTCCTTCTCTGAAATTTTTAAAATAGGTTACAGCTTTCAGAATTGTATCCTGAACGAGATCGTTTGCATCTTCGTAATCACTGGTAAAATTTCTGGCGTAGAGTTTTAATGAGTCAGATTGCTCAATCACCATGGTGTCAAATTCATTCTTAGTCATAGCTTAATGAATTATAACTGTTCTTTTTACAAAACAGTAAGTTTATAAAATGAGGTTCATTAAGTATGAGGCAAATAATGCGCCAAAAATGATAAAATATGATTTGTTAATGTAATTTTAAGGTTATTTTAAGGCCAATAAAAATGTTTTATGGCTAACTTTAAGTAAATAAAATTAGCTAAAAGTGATTCTATGGTGCTTTGAAGCGTTTTTCTAACCCGCTTTTATTTGTGGAAAGTCAAAACGGATTAGTTAGCGGTTTTTATAATAAATTTACCTCACGCTCTAACGTAACGCCGAATTTATCGGCTACGTCGCTTATTATATGTTCCGACAGCTTGTAAATTTCCTGTCCACTAGCGTTTTGTCTATTTATTAGTACAAGTGCTTGATTTTTCCATACACCCGCTTGTCCATATGTTTTTCCTTTCCAACCGCATTGCTCTATTAACCATCCTGCAGCTAATTTTGTTTCATTATTGGGCATGGGATAGTGCGGAATAGTTGGGTATTCTTTTTGGAGCGTAGCAAAGAATGATTCAGTGACTATGGGATTTTTAAAAAAACTTCCTGCATTTCCGACTGTACTCGGGTCGGGAAGCTTTTCCACGCGTATTTTGGAGACAACGGTTGCAACGTCGGCGATACTTGGATTGGTTATATTTTCTTTATCAAGCTCCACTTCTATTGCGCCATAACTTGTATTGATATGAGGGATTAGGCTGAGTTTATAGGTTACTTGAGTGATAATAAACCGGCCCTTATGTGCTGTTTTAAAGATACTATCCCTGTAGGAAAAGCAGCAATCTTCTTTCTGGAATCGTATAAAGCTACCTGTACGTGTATCAAAAGCCTGGCATTCGTGGAAGATATACATTAATTCTGCCCCATATGCACCTATATTTTGAACAGGAGAGGCGCCTACAGTTCCAGGAATCAGCGCCATGTTTTCGACCCCAGCGTAATTATGCTCAATGCAATACCAGACGAAGTCGTTCCAGATTTCTCCCGCTTGCGCTGTTACATAGACATCGTTGCCATCAATTTTTGACTGTATGCCTTTGCTTGTCATGCGGATGATATATCCCTCGAAAGCTTTGGTGAACAAAACATTGCTTCCAGCTCCCAAAACAAAAAAATTGTCTTTAAAAATGTTGTTTTTAAAAATTTCGGTCAATGTTTCATTATCATTCACTTCAATGAGAAAATTTGCCTTTTCCTCTATTCCAAACGTATTGAAAGGTTTCAAAGAAATATTCGATTGAACGTTTAATTCCATATTGACTTTAATTTTCAGAAATTCAAAAAAATCAGCTATCTTTAGCATGATAATCGGTAAAGATAGTATAAACCGTTTATTTAACGATAAAAAATATAAGTTTAATGGGTAATGCAGATGTAAAAAGAATCAAAATTCTAGAGGCTGCGACAAGGCGCTTTGCACACTTCGGAATGGCTAAGACAACGATGTCGGAAATAGCTAAAGATCTCAATTTTTCAAAAGCATTGCTGTATTACTATTTTCCAGACAAAAATAGCTTATATTCTGCTGTCTTCGAATATGTAATTGATAAAATGATCGAGGATCTGGAGGATGTCATAGGGAGGGGAGGCGACTTCGAGGAAATCATGATGTACTCCATTGATATGCGTGTCAAAATTATCAATCAATATTATAATTTGTTTGAATATACCATGAAGATGGTGAAAGAACTTCCCGATGAATTGGAGCAGGTGTTTAAAGAGTCTTATCTTCGGGAAGTTGAAATTATTGAGAAGATTCTGAAGATCGGCATCGATGCTGGAGAAATACAGGTTGAAGATATTAATGAAACGGCGAGAATTCTTTTATACTCGCTGTTCGGTATGCGTATGGGCATACTGAAGGATATGAAAAACATGTTATTTCCCACAAAAGAGGAATTCGATCATATCCTCAGTTTGCAAAAGAAAATGATGAAAATCTTCTTAAATGGCCTACGATTTCAGGTTAAGTAAGTGTTGATTGAAGAATGTGTCCGATAATCTGTTTGGCATGGATTCGTGAATTTTCAATAAACCATAGGTGAGTGTTTAAGCCGCCACAAACCACACCTGCTAGATAGATTCCCGCTACATTTGTTTCCATCGTGTCTTCATTATGACTTGGAATACAAGGCGCTTCTAGTGGAATATCAATCCCGATCTTTTTCAAAAAATCAAAATTGGGTCGATAACCCGTTAATGCCAGCACAAAGTCATTTTCGAGTTCGATAGTACCCTTTGGGGTTTGTATGTGCGCGGAAGTCGGTGTTACTTCGGTCAAGCAGCTATTATAATAGACATTAATTTCCCCCGCAGCAATTCGATTTTCAATATCAGGTTTTACCCAGTATTTTACCCGATGGCTAATTGCGCTACCACGGATAACCAAAGAAACTTGAGCTCCTTTTCGAAAAGTTTCCAGCGCAGCATCAATAGATGAATTACTAGCCCCCACAACAATTACTTTTTGACTGCTATAATAATGCGGGTCATCGTAATAATGCCTGACTTTGGGAAGTTCTTCGCCCGGAATATTGAGCAACATCGGAATGTCGTAAAAGCCGGTTGCAATAATGATTTTTTTGCTCAAATACATCCTTTTGCTGCTGGTAACCAAAAATCCGGATCCTTCCTGCTTGATATCAAGTACTTCTTCGAAGAGGTGTGTATCTAGGGCGAACTTTTGCTGTATACGTCTGTAATACTCCAAAGCCTCCATCCGTTTGGGCTTAGGATTGGTTGTTACAAAAGGAATATCTCCAATTTCTAATCTTTCGGAGGAAGAGAAAAAAGTCATATTCTGGGGATAATTATAAAGAGAATTAACCAAACAGCCTTTTTCAAGGATAAGATAATTTAAATTTGATTCTTTCGCTTCTAGGGCACAAGCTAAGCCAATTGGCCCGCCGCCAACTATAATCAGGTCGTACTGTTTCATGCTATCACTCATGATGTAAATGTCGATAATTTTATAGAATAAATCAGCTTAAAGCCTTTTGCAGATCATTTTCTGACATTGTTGTGCTTTTGGTGTGGAGATCCTGAACTATTTTATGTAGATCTTGAGCAATTTTACTTAAAAATTCTAACTGTTCGGTCAGGAGCTGTCCATCTACTGAACTGGTGTCTGCATGGGCAAATCGATCGTTTGGAATCTCGATGATCAAAGGAACGAATTCCTTGGTACTATCTTCGGAATGTAGGAGCTGAATGGATTGTTCAAGTGAGCTTAAGATTTTTCGGATTGCCCGAACATGGTCCTTATTGATATAATTATTGTCCATTTCGTCAAGATGGTTCATTAAAGTCACCGAGAAAGAAGCCAAAATATGGTTGAATATGACGAATTTATTGACTTCCTTCGTATATTTTTGACGTTTTTTTGGTTCCGTCAGCATCCGTTGGAATGTAGAACCCATATTGGCTGTTTCTACATAGACAGCCTTGCGGGTCAATTTATAATCGGTGACAGAAGGTGCTTGGCCTGCAATTTCTTTCAACGCCTGAACGATGTAATTGTAGTTGGCGATCAGTAGCTTACGCATGGATTCCTTGACTTGCATGCTTTCCCAATTAGGGAAAATAACATAACTGGATAGGAACGCGATCATACCGCCTATAAAAGTATCCAATATTCGTTCTTTTGTGACATCCAAGGTATTGGCACTGACGAAGCTCAGCATAATCAATACATATGGTGTCATAAAAAGTACGGCAATAACATAATTGACTCGGAACAAGCTATATGCAGTTAGAAAAAAGAATACCAACAGTACGAATAGCACAGTGGGGTCATGAATGGTTAAGAGGATAAGAGCTCCTATGAGCCCACCTATTGTTGTTCCGATAAGCCGTTGAATATTTCGTTCTTTTGTGAGTCCAAAGCCAGGTTTTAAGATCACCATAATCGTGAGCAGGATCCAGTATACATTGTTGGTGATATTGGTTACTTCAAACACATAATAAGTGATCGACATGACAATTGCCATCCGGCAGGCATGTCGAAATATAGTCGATTTTAAAGTAAGGTTTTCACGAAACTTTTTTAAATCGATTGCGGAGCTCTGAACAAAGCGTTTTGCATCATCAATTTCTTTTCGTTTGACATCATCGGGCTGTAGATGTGAATAGCCATATATATTTCTGATTCGGCGGACAAGATCGCGCAAATTGATTAATACTTTGCGTAAAGCGAACGTGCTGTACTGCTGGTTTCTATCCAGCTGATCGATTTTAGCATGAAGACGGCTGAGATCAGCGTCGAAATCATATAAGGGTTTAGGCTGAGTATTTGTATTGAGCTGATACGCTAAATTATCAAGCTCATTGGTGTATTTTAAGATTACATTTTTGAAATCTTCTAATATTCCAGTGGGGCCAAAGCGCTCACTGATGGCGTTATAATCATAATGCGCTGCCATACTTTGCTCAAAGAGGTCAACGATATCGTTGAAAACGAGTGTTAGGTAGCGTCCCACTTTCGTGGTATCTTTAATCGATCGTTTACTCTGAAACAGTACATCCCGTAAGTTTTCCTGATGCTGATTGACTTCAACTTGTTTGTCAATGAGCTTCAGGTAATTTTTGTCGTTATCGATTTTGGCATCGTAAAAATTAGCTTTCAGCCGGATGTAATCTGCGACATAACGGATAGTTTCGGATAGTTCCTGTTCAGCCAACCGGTAAGGACGAACCTGGGTGATGGAAAGACTGATGGCGATATACCATAATCCTCCTAATGTATAAAAGCCTAAATAGTTGAAGGCTTCGGCGATGGGGTAGTGAATCTGTACATGAATCAACATCATCAGAATACACATGAGACCGACATTGGCAGCTCTGCTATTGAATACCGCAAACATGGCGAATATAAAGCAAGCCATGCCGATGAATACTGCTAGTAGATATACATTTTGATTAACTAAATTGGTCAGAATAAAAGTTAACGTAGTCAAAATTGCTCCCGCAATCATCCCTTTCCTTCTGTGGCTGGGGGCTCCCGGTGTATCGGAAAGGCCCACTAGAAGGGCACCCAAGGAAACGATTGTTCCATTGGTAAACTGTCCGAAAGTAGCAAATATAAGGACAGGCACGATACATCCGATAGTGATTCGGAGTCCATCAGCAAAATATTGGCTGTAGAAAAAACTTTTTATTTCTTGTGTCTGTTTCATAATGTATAGTACAAACTTAGATAAATTGCGTTTCATATTAAAAACAATTGTTCTTCGATATTACTCCATGGGCGCTGTAAATCGCTATTTCATTTATAGCCCTCTTTCGTATGAAGAAGCTTAATTTTTAATATTGATGGTGAACTCAGGATGGCAATATTAGTAGTGTTTGTTATTATGTTTATAATAATATAATTGTTTTTTTGATCAATTTATATTTTTTTATTTGTTTAAATATAATATTATTATATTTGGAGGCATAGGGTAATTTCAGAGATATTACAGAATTTCAAGAGTCACCTAAACTCTCTTGACCACTTTCAAAGATTTAAATATGAAGCAAAGTAAAAATGAAGCCGTCTTTCAGGACGAGGTATTGACACGCTTTGAGCTTTTCAAAAGTTTGTTTTTAACATTGCCGTTTCAACGTGTTAAAGATACCGGAACTTTATTGCCATTTTTTGCAAAGCAATGTGAAAAGGGTGTCGATCAACATTTAACTCCTGATGAGATCATAAAGAGTTTCTTCGATCAGCATGAGGAATTTTCTTCGGAAGAGCAACGTATCGATTTGTTGTTTCGATTTGTTCAATATATAGAGCGTCAGGTCGTCTTATTTGACGCGATCGAAGATTCTTCATTTCAGATGGTCGGCCGTGGCGATGATGAAAACGTTTTGGGAGCATTGATTAAGAATGCCGAAGGCAGTGATGATATGCGCCGTAAGATCGTTTCTAAATTGAAGGATTTTTCTGTACGTCTCGTGTTGACTGCACATCCTACCCAGTTTTATCCCGGGCCAGTATTAGGTATTATAAACGACCTAATTGATGCAATCAAAACCAATGATATCCATAGTATTCACTTGTTGCTGCAGCAATTGGGTAAGACCCCATTCATCAATAAAAATAAACCTACTCCAGTAGATGAGGCTGCCAGTTTAGCGTGGTTTTTGGAAAATGTGTTTTATAAAGTCGCTTCGGAGATTCAGTCGTTTATTGATGATGAACTGAATGTAGAGACAGAAGAAGTGAAACAATTGATCGAATTGGGCTTTTGGCCGGGAGGAGACCGAGATGGTAATCCAAACGTAAGTGTTGAGAGCACCAAGAAAGTTGCAGCCCTATTACGTACTATTTTATTTAGATGTTATTACAGGGATTTTCGTATCGTTAGGCGGCGAATTACCTTTCGTGGGGTTGAAGAATACATGGAAAATCTGCAAACATTGTTCTACGAAAATAGCTTTAATCCAGTTGATCATCCTGTGGACGAAACCGACAATATTATCGCTAATCTAAAAGCAATCAAAAATGTTTTAGAGGAATACCACAATGGTCTTTTCGTTGAGATTGTTGATGATTTACTCCGCAAAGTGATGACTTTTGGTTGTTTTTTCACTACATTGGATATCCGACAAGATAGTCGCATATTGCGTGAGGCTACCAATTATCTGATCCAGCACAACCAAGAGAAGACCGGGATGCCATTGGATTACCTAACACTGAGCGAAAGCGATAAGCAAAAGGCATTAAAATTCAAAGAACTTGACTTGACGGTAGGAGAGGATGCTGATGCGTTGACGAAGGATACTTCCGGAGTGATAAAATTATTGAAAGATATCCAGCGTTCGGGTTCTGAGCGAGCAGCACAACGCTTTATCATTAGTAATTGCCAACAGGCCAGTGACATCTTGGGACTCCGTCAACTATTTTTATGGTCAGGATGGAAAAAAGAGGCTTTGACGATAGATTTTGTGCCTTTGTTCGAGACTGTTGATGACTTGACTAGGGCCGCAGATGTAATGAAAACCTTGTACAGTAATAAGGAGTATAAAGCACATTTAAAACGAAGAGGAAATAAGCAGACGATCATGTTGGGCTATTCCGATAGCACGAAAGACGGTGGGTATCTGATGGCGAATTGGTCGATTTATCGTGCTAAAATCGAACTTACGGCGATATCACGCGAGTATGAAGTAGATCTGGTATTTTTTGACGGTCGTGGTGGCCCGCCAGCCCGGGGTGGAGGAAAAACACAACGTTTTTATGCATCTATGGGAAAAGAAATCGCAAATGATCATATTCAGTTGACGATTCAGGGACAAACAATCAGTAGTCAGTACGGTTCTTTAGATACAGCGCGATTTAATATTGAGCAATTGTTGCATGCCGGAATTATTTCTGACTTGAAACAACGTGTGGGCGACACATTAACGAAACATCAACAAGAAATCATTGACAAACTGGCTGAGCTAAGTCACCATAAATTTATGGATCTACGTACGAATGAATTATTTTTGCCGTATTTGGAAACCATGTCGCCATTAAAAGCGTTATCATCGATCAATATTTCAAGTAGACCTGTTAAACGTAATTCAGGCCGTGAGTTGCGGTTGGAAGATCTGCGCGCAATTAGTTTTGTGACCTCTTGGAGCCAACTGAAACAAAATATCCCTGGATTTTATGGGGTGGGAACTGCACTGCAATGGGCGGAAAAAAATAACCTTTGGAAGGATGTGCAGCAACTGTATGTTTCTTCGGGATTTTTTCAGACATTGATCGATAACTGTATGATGTCGATGACAAAATCCAATTTTGACATTACCGCTTACATGAAAGACGATCCGATTTATGGTGATTTTTGGAAATCACTGTACGCCGAATATCAGATCACCAAAGAATACCTGTTGAAACTTAGTGGAACGTCAAAACTGATGGAGAATTATCCAGTGGATCGTGAGTCTATTTTAGCGCGGGAAGGAATTGTGCTGCCCTTATTGGTTATACAGCATTTTGCTATTCGTGCATTGAATTCGGATCAGCTGACGGATGCACAACGTGAAGATTATTCGAAATTAATAGCGCGTACAATCTTTGGCGTTGTGAATGCGGGAAGAAATGTTGCGTAATTTTTCTTTCTTTTCGAGGATAGGGTTTCGGAGAACATATATTTTATCTACTTTTGTATAGTTAACAAAATTGATATGAAGATTAATAAGTTATTTATTGTTGCGGCTTGTGCGGGTACATTATTTGCATCTTGTGGACAAACAGCTGAAGATAGACAGCGTCAATATGCAAATGCATCCTTAGCAGATGGTGATGCATTTGCAATGATTAAATTCGTTGGCGAAAATGGAAACTGCTTGGTAAATCTTGCCGATGTAGCAGCAAAACAATCTACTTCAGCTGAGGTGAAAAATGTAGCTGCTAAGATTAAAGAAGCATACGTAGCCGTGTTACCAGAATTGGACAATCTAGCAAAGGAATTGCATGTTGGCGACGCACAACGCGGGGTGCCTGCATTTCAGATTC
Source organism: Sphingobacterium sp. UBA3549 (assembly GCF_002376635.1). Taxonomy (NCBI): domain Bacteria; kingdom Pseudomonadati; phylum Bacteroidota; class Sphingobacteriia; order Sphingobacteriales; family Sphingobacteriaceae; genus Sphingobacterium; species Sphingobacterium sp. UBA3549. The sequence goes on from NZ_DFOE01000021.1 coordinate 16,785, forward strand.
CAGCGTCAATAGGCTCAGACAGTATATCCGCATTCAACGATAAAGCATTTTTAGCACTTGTGGTTGAAAAACAAGGAGAGATCAATACAAGATTATCGCATGAGGAGCACAATACGAATAAAGATGTGATTCATGTTTCGGAAGAATCTTTGAAAAAATTGACAGAAATCTATACCTTAGCCGGTGGTAAAGTTGAAGAACATCACCACTAAGCAGTAGGCTAAAGAAATGAAGAAAGGAGTATTCATGTAAATGAATACTCTTTTTTTATGGCTAAGTCTGATCAAACTCCCTGCAATAATCGTTTGTTATTTGTTAAATTAATGATAACTTAACATTCGTATAACATAGTTTTTAATTACTGTGTTTATTTTAGCATAATTTAATGAAATTATATATAAAGTGAGATACGCCGCAATAGATATAGGCTCCAATGCAGTTCGTCTTTTGATAGCTGACATTATAGGACAAAAAGACCAATATAATTTTAAGAAAACTACACTGCTACGTGTTCCACTTCGTTTGGGGGATGATGCTTTTATTCATCAGGAAATATCACCACGGAAAGCAGAAAGTTTGGTGAAAACAATGAAAGCATTTCGCGAACTGATGGACGTATATCATGTGGAAGATTATATAGCCTGCGCCACTTCCGCTATGCGTGATGCGAGGAATGGAGCTGACATTGTTGCTGAGGTAAAGAAAAACGGTATAAACATCGATATTATAGAAGGTGCGAAAGAAGCCGAGATTATTTACAATAGCCATTGGGATAATAAGATGGAAAAGGATAAAGTTTACCTTTACATTGATGTAGGCGGTGGTAGTACAGAATTGTCGTTGTTTGCGAATGGCATTTTGGTCAACTCGCGGTCTTTTAATTTAGGAACAATACGAATTCTGGACAATCAGGACAAGGCCGAAACCTGGGATGAATTGAAAGAATGGGTGCGAAGTAATACACATATGTATAAGCAGGTGATTGGCATTGGTACGGGCGGTAATATTAATAAGCTTGCGCGCCTATCCAATGAAAAATTGGATAGGCCATTATCCTATGCCAAATTAAAAGCTGTATATGAACATTTATCGTCATTTTCTCTAAAAGAGCGTATAATTTTATTGGGTTTAAACGAAGATCGTGCAGACGTAATTATTCCTGCGAGTGAAATTTTCCTGACGATTATGAAGCATGGTCGTCTTAAACAAATCATCGTACCAAGAGTTGGGCTTGTTGACGGTGTAATTAGAACGTTGATCAATAGGAATTTAGTAAAATAATGCTTTAAAAAGGTGTTTTCGACTTGTAAAAGACCGAAAATTCTTTATTTTTGTGGTACCAAAGGTGATCATAAGCCCAGGTGGCGAAATTGGTAGACGCACCATCTTGAGGGGGTGGCGCTCGTATGGGCGTGGCAGTTCGAATCTGCTCCTGGGCACTTTAGCAGACAACTCTTTAAATTGAGTTTGTCTGCTTTTTTTATGCGTAAAAATCCGTTACTTCTTCGATAATTTCAATATTCAGCTGTTCTAACAACATCACAATACTTTATCCTATATGCAAAATTAAGAGGTTGTTATTTTGACAAAAATTTAATAATGTTTGGATATATGTTGGATTTGTATAAAATAAACGTTATCTTAGGTTATTAAATTTAATTTTTCTGATAATAAATACATATCGTTTATTTTTACCGATAGTAGAACTAGCCCATTAAAACGCGATTATGCTTACTAGAAATCTTTTGCTTCTTATCAGCACACTTGTATGGCTTAGCTGTACCAAAGATCCAATCGAGCCAAAAGTGGAACCACCTGTGGTGGTACCTACAGATACCACGAAAAATGAACCTACTTTTCCAAAGGATAAGTACGAAATTCGGAAAGTACAGTTACAGATGAGTGAACTTTTTGCCGATGACAACATTGATGAGCAGGTTTACTTAGGTGGTATATGGCACCTCAAGGATACGATAGAAGGTCCCCGTTTGGAAAGCCTGGAATCTAAGGCAAAAAAAGTAAAATTCCATTTTTTATCTCATAACGACGCATCTGTCGATTTGGGATTTTTTGAACCTAGTTATAATAATGTCCTTAACTATGCAAATAAGTTCGAAAAATCGAAACAGGTGAGCAGCATAATATTCAGTTCCAGTACGTTTGAAGATTATGCCCAAATACAAGGATATCTCGGTAACTCAAAAGATGTCAAAAAAATATTGTCGCTGGTTAAGAGGGGTGACTCAACGACAATTAACAAAACAAATAGTACACTGCGGGTAAGCAATGTCAATAAACTCACACTATTTATCGATTATACGGAATATCATGATGCTTATCCAGACTCTGAAGTGGCTGTTTTTACCAAGGCCGGTTATTCTCCTTACGTACTCTCCTCAGTAACTTACGGTACGCATACGATTCTGATGGGAGAAACGGATTCAACACGGGTAAGCTTAAATACAGCCATAGATAAAATATTGGATAACAAAACACTGGATGAATTAGATATTAAGGTACTTGATTGCAGTAGGCTACTGCTCTATTACCGTGGTGGCGGAAAGAGCAGCTTTATTCAATATCCAGCAGGAGCAAAAGCCATCAAAACAGCGCTTAGTGATATGCTTCTCTATAAAAAGCAAACGGAAAATAGTTTTAATAATCCTCTTACCTATGACTTTATGAGTCTTCAGGATTATAGCACGTTGCGGTATTACAATATATTTGACATAAGGGTTAAAAAACAAAAGTAAACGAGACAAAAGGGAAAGGAAATAAGTAGCGATACTATTTTATTCCATTTCACTCAGATTTTTCAAGCGTTGTAATGCATTCGGCCAAACCTCATTAAAGTAGTCGATGAAGTCGTTGTTCGTATCTACTTCTACTTTCAATTCCGTGTTTCCTTCAATAGGGGTAAAGAAATAATTTTCCAGTGCGCCGGCCCAATCCTCGACAGCGGGACCCGATAATATTTCTTGACCCTTATTCAAGATTCCCAAATGCCTGATCGATACAAATGCATTGGGAATATATTCTGCAATCTCAGCGATCATCCCTTCTTTCTCACCATGTTCATTGATTCCGATGAAATTAATTTTTTGACCCTGCTCCCAAATACCTTCGAAATCAGAGCTTGGATTGAATGCGCTTGTCCACTGTTTATAGGTTTCTTTATCGAGCATTGTTTTAAAAACACGTGAGACAGGAGCATTAATCTTAATTTGATAAGTCAGTTTCTTCATTTTCTATTTTTTAGGAAAGTTTGGATCTGCTTTTATTTCCGCGATCTGTTTGGTATGACGTGCACAGTGTCCGGCACTAAACATCAAAGCTTGGAAACCATCAATGGGACCAGTCGGAGAATCGCTGACATGATTCCTGAGATCTTCTACATCAGCCTTTTTAATATAATCAAGCACGGGTTGGCGAGCTGCATTGAAATCAGTGAGTGCAGTTCTTACATTTTTATAAATCCCTTCTGGCTGAAGTTCCTTAGGCGCTTGATATTTTTGGCTCCGGTCAGTGAGGGCATTCTTGAGATTTTCATCTGTCAATTTGATTTCATTCCTTCTTTCAGGTTGGGGATCTTGATTTAGGCCCTTCTTCGCCATGTCAAATGTCATCCGTTCCGAGCGGATAATATGCTCAAGACATTGGCTGATAGACCATTTGTCGGATGCAGGTTTAAACTGAAGTTGGGCTTCGCTTAGTCCAGCAACTTGTCTTTCAAGTTCTGCACTTGTCTGGTTAAAGTATTGCAGTAGCGAGTCGGTTCCGACGTACTCATCTTTTAAAGTCTGTCTTTCTTGTAAAAAAGCAACGCTTTGATGGTTCTGAATGACGAATGAGGGGAGTTCAGCTCGTGAGGGCGCTGAGAAAGCAGTTGCTACACTGGCAATTGCTATCACGTTCATAATTAGATTCATAAGTTAATACATTTTAAGATTAAAAATAAATGTCACTACTTCTTTACAATTATAATGCATTTTTGTTTTTTATAACTTGCCATAGGATAAGAAAAAGCCATTATGAAGACATTTCTATCCAGAACAATGATTTGTCGGTCGTAGTGGTACAAGTTAGTGTGAAAAGGAACTATCCGATAATAAGTGTTTGTTGTACATTTATAAATAAAAAGCTTATCTTTAGCATAATAACAGACCTACAATTTAATAAATCTATGTTTAATAATATTTATAGGCACCTTTTTAGACGATCAACAGTGAAGCGGTGCATTTTATTGTGTGTGGTGTCATTAACCAGCACAGTTGCTTTAGCACAACAGACATCGGTATCTAGTCCGGATGGTGCTTTGACCGTTAAACTGAATCTCAAAAATGGCAATCTCTTTTATGAAGTTGAATTGGGTGGAAAGACTATGTTGGAAGCTTCACCGCTTGGACTCCAAAGCAGTACGATTAATTTAATTGATAGTCTGCGTCCAATAGCGGAAAAGAGGTCAGAAATCTCCAGTAATTATAACGAATTAAAAATAAAGCGTAGTCAGGTCACGTATCAGGCAAATGAGCTGCTTTACCGCTTAGAGAATCCTTCAAAGCAGCAGATAGAGGTCACTTTTAGAGTAAGCAATAACAATATTGCGTTCAGATACTATGTGCCTCAGATGGGGGAGCCGGCCAACTTTGCCTTGATAAAAGAAGAGAGTGGATTTAAATTTCCGATATTTACAACGACATTTTTGACAGCTCAGGCTCCTCCGATGATCGGTTGGATGAAGACAAAACCAAGTTATGAAGAGGAGTATGAAGCAGATCAGCATCTGGGACTTCCTTCAAAATATGGTGTGGGCTTCACTTTCCCAGCACTCTTTCATGTCGGAGATCGCGGATGGGTACTTGTCTCAGAAACTGGCGTATCAAGTGCGTATTGTGGATCTAAATTAAGTGAGGGAACGAAGGATGGCCTTTACAAGATAGCTTTTCCAGAAGATGGGGAAAATAATGGGATTGGACGGGCGGCTCCCACGATTTCATTACCTGGTTATACACCTTGGCGAACACTAACTGTTGGAAGTAATTTAAAACCTATTGTCGAAACCACCATTCCCTTCGATGTCGTCGAACCTCAGTATAAGCCTTCGAAGCAATACGAATTCGGACGGGCGACATGGAGCTGGTTGGAATGGCAAGATGGTAGTATTAATTTTGAAGACCAAAAGAAGTTTATAGACCTTTCATCTGCAATGGGTTACGAATTTGTTTTAATAGACAACTGGTGGGATACAAAGATTGGTCAGGCCAAAATTAAACAACTGGTTGCTTATGGAAAAGAACGCGGAGTCGGTATTTGCTTGTGGTACAACTCAAATGGATATTGGAACGATGCGCCACAAACACCTAAAAATAAAATGAATACATCCATCGCGCGTAAGGCGGAGATGCAATGGATGCAGCAAGTGGGGATTAAAGGCATTAAAGTCGACTTTTTTGGGGGTGATAAACAGGAAACACTTAAGCTATACGAGGATATTCTTTCGGATGCTAATGATTATGGATTAACCGTTATATTTCACGGATGTACTTTACCTAGAGGGTGGGAGCGAATGTACCCGAATTTTGCGGGTAGCGAAGCTGTATTGGCTTCTGAAAACTTAATTTTCACACAGCATGCAAATGATATGGAAGCTTTTAATGCGACATTGCACCCTTTTATCCGCAACTCGGTTGCCGCCATGGACTTTGGTCCGGTTTTGTTAAACAAACGCCATAACCGCGAAAATAATGGTGGTACTATCCGCAAGACAACGGAAACTTTCCAAATAGCAACCGCTGTTTTATTTCAAAATCCGGTTCAAAATTTTGGTTTGACACCGAATAACTTACAGGATATGCCAATCCATGTAATTGATTTTATGAAGCAGGTTCCAACACTCTGGGATGAGACAACTTTTATCGATGGTTATCCAGGTAAATATGTTGTACTTGCCCGCAGGAAGGCGGATACGTGGTATGTAGCTGCTATCAACGCAGCGGGTAAGGAAAAAACTATTTCGGTAACATTACCTATGTTTAGCACAGATACGGTACAGCTGATCGAAGACAATACAGCGCGTGCATCTGAACAAAAACAAATCCGACTTTCTAAGGCTAAAACAATAAAATTGACATTACAGCCTGAAGGTGCTGCTGTTTTAATAGGGAAATAGCCACAAGCACGTCTCTGGTAATTAAAGGAAGCTTTGAGGAAGCTTCCTTTAATCAGGCAGAAGGGTTCGGACTTCTAAGATCTTGTGACTTGTTGAAGCCGTCCCGGCCTTAATTTTCAGTTCTATTTTCGTCTTATCTATAGCATCTTGAGGAAGAGGTATTCGTATTGTCTTAATAATTGTCTTCTCATCCTTGTCTTCCAATGTACTTATGGTTTTACCATTGATCATAACTTCAGTTACCCGAGGCGAGCTATCTGCCAGCAATTTGATTGCTACCAGTTTAGTCTCGGGTGTTATTTTCATCGTATAACTAAACCAGTTTTTTGTATCTCGCCATCGCGTATCGCCGAATGCTCCCGCATTGCTACCTTCCTCGCGAAAAAAGTGATCTGATTCTGGTTGCTGTTCACCAGCCACTACTTTATCGACCGTTTTAGCATTAAGGGCCAAACTTTCTATCTCGTCTCTACTCATTTTATCCTGTAATTCCTGTAATTCTTTCGCTGTAGCTTGAGGCCAATAGATCATATAACGAGAATCATGAATACCAAAAAAAGGTTCGAGTTCCATTTGAAGACTTTCTTTTCCGATATAGAGATCCGAGAGTGTAAAATGCAAAGGTTTGGATGCTATAGGTTTTATAAGAGCTGGAATATTATTAGGCTCAGCCTTAAGGATTGGAAGATCACGTAAAGGGATTTGTTTTCCTGATGCGATGTGTCCCATTCGGCTATCATCTGCCTGCAGTCCGGTGAGGTTTTCCTGTCCTGTGCGAGCTCCCAAAACAATAGGTCCATATAAAATACTGTAATAGTTACTCTTATCGGGTAATTGTTCAGTATGTATCTCCATAGGCAGTTCTACGCTAACAATATCACCTTTTCGCCATGTTCGTTTGATTTCGATATGCTCATTCGTCAACTGGAAATTTTCGTAGCGCTTACCATTGACAGACACCTTTGGATTAGTGTTTAACCAGCCCGGTTTACGAATAAACAGGCTGAATGAAGTCGGCTTTTTGGGATTGATTCGTATGTTTGTGTTTGCTTCTGTTGGAAATTTTGTTTCTTGAATAACTTCCATATTTTGCTCCTTCCATTCTAGGCGTGAAGGAATGTAGAGATTGACATATAAATCATTGTTACGATGGGCATAGATCATTTCACCATATTTGGCGTGATTTTCCATACCTGACCCAACACAGCACCACATACTTGTCTGTGTCTGTGAATAAACGCGATAATGTCCCGGACGGATCTGTGTGAAATACACTAATCCACCATGTTCTGGGTGTTGTGTCGATAGAATATGATTGTAAAGAGCGCGTTCATAAAAGTCGAGATATTTGCCCTGCGGATCAGTTTGGTATAGCATTTTTGTGAGGCGTAACATATTGTATGTATTACAGGTTTCGGGGCCCTCGATGCTGTGGATCATCTTTGAAAAATCATCTGTCGGATTAAAATGTTCACTCACACTATTTCCACCAATGGAAATGGAGCGCTGTTCAACAACGTTGTCCCAAAAATACCTAACGGCTTCCGCCCATTTTTCGTCATGGGAAAGGTCAGCTATACGTTTGAAACCCAGAACCTTTGGAATCTGTGTATTCGCATGAAGTCCTGTTAAATGGTCTTCACGCTGCAAAAGAGGATCGAGAATGGATTTATGGCTGAATTTGCGGGCAAGTTCGAGATAAGCGCTATTTTGGGTAATAGCAGCGACATCTGCGAAGGTTTCATTTAGGCCGCCGTGTTCACTCCTTAGCATATCCTGTATTTGGGCTTCTGAAAGCTGACTAACCAGCTTAAGTGCCCAATCGGTCATTTTAATAAGCATCCTTTTAGCAGATTCATTTCCGGTCAAAACATAGGCATCCCGTAGACCCGCATAGGTTTTGTGTATATTGTATAGCGGCACCCATTTCCCATTCAGGTTGAAGCTACCAGCATTGATCTTGCCTTGTTGAACTTCCGCCCAAATAACTTGACCACCAGGTACACCACCAATATACCCATTTCCGTTTGCATCCTGACATCGTTTCAAGTTGTCGAGCATATAATTAAGGCGTTCCTTGATACGACGATCTCCTGTAGAAGCATACATATATGCTAGAGCGGATAAATAGTGCCCGCCAATATGTCCATCTAATCCCGTATTTTCCCAATTGGTATAAGATTCTTTTTTGAGTGGTAAACTGGCTTCACGCAAAAAGGGAGCTAGTAGTCGATCTGGATCCATTTCCAATAAATAATTGATGTCCAGATCTTCTGCATGTTTAAAAAAGCCAGGCAATAACCTTACCTCCCTTAAATCAAAATAATTTAATCGGGGTGTTGTTTGGGCGTAAAGCGCCAAACTAAATAAACTTGCAAGAACGATGTGGAAAAATTTGTTTTTTAAAATCATATCGAATGAAATTATCGTGTGTTTTTAACAAGATCTGATGAGCTTGTCTGGTTAGCAATTATTTAAGAGGAACGGTAAATCAAAGATATTAAATGTGTTACTTATTTTAAATGTTTTTTTTACATTTATACTCCTTTGTTCTAAAATAGGAGATAATTTTTGCGAATAAGGTGATATTGATGAGGCGTAATTTCGAAGCTGAATGGAGTGTGGGTGTTTTAACTTTGTGTAAGACCATATGAAAAATAAAGTTGATCCGTTAGTTTTTTAGCTATACTTGTATATGAATAAAGTTAAAAGTATTGTAGTTTTTTGTGCTTCCAGTTTAGGTAATTCGGCAATTTATGAAGTACAGGCTGCCCATGTTGGTCAGGTTTTGGCTAAATCTGGTATTCGTTTAGTTTATGGTGGTGGACGGGTTGGCTTAATGGGTGCTGTTGCGAACGGAGCTCTCGCTCAGGGAGGTGAGGTAATCGGAGTTATTCCTGACTTTTTAAATTCGAAGGAAAGAGAGCATACGGGAGTAACAAAACTGATTACTGTAGATACCATGCACGACCGTAAACGGATTATGAATGATTATGCGGAAGGGGTTATTGCTCTGCCAGGAGGTTTTGGTACGTTAGAAGAGCTTTTTGAAATGATAACATGGGGGCAGTTGGGTTTACATAAAAAGCCCGTTGGTTTGTTAAATATTAATGGATTTTATAATCATTTAATTCAATTTGTGGATCACATGGTAGAAGAGGGGCTTGTTAAATCGGAAAATAGAGCGATGCTATTGGTTGCTGATACGATTGAGGAGCTGATTGAAAAGATGCAACAGTATGAGGCACCAATGGTTCCTAAGTGGATTGAGAGAGATGAAGTTTAGACAACAATCGTTATTAAAATAGATCGTTTTTTTCAATAGCCTATTAGAAAAAAGCAGATTAGATTAAATCATTTGGTAATTATATGCTGAACAGCTCCTTGTAAATAATTGTTGGGGCGCATCGATTCTATTCTTGATAAAATGCCCGATCATTTGATTCGGGCATTTTTAGTTCAAAGACCTTAAAACCAATCTTTAAAACTCGTATAAAGGCGCTTTGCTTAATCCAGCACAGTAAGTATGCTGTTGTGTTCCCACATTCAGAACGGGCGTTCTTTACGTATAAAACATCCGAAAAATGTGGCCTAAATGAATTTTGTTTCAGATAGCCCTATAGAAATTATGACCAGATTAAAGAGCTTTAATGCCCATTAATAAGTTGAATAGCTATTAATTCAGATCATTTTTTTATAAATGGCAAGTTTTGAACAACATTTTCAACGAAATGAACAACAATTGATCGACCGATTGGGTGTATCTTTGTTATGGCTAGATGTTAGAGTCGTTTGGTCAGCAAAAATACAGCGCTGATCTTCGATTCGGGGGAATCCCCTATATTTTAACCGGCTTTGGGATTCCCCTAATTTACTCGTGAAAAGGAGATATTCTTCTCCCTACACAAAAGGCCCGATCGTATGATCGGGCCTCTTTTAATTTGTATGGCAATATATTTACAAGTGATTTGCCCGTGCAGTGATTTCTGCTATATCTAACACTTCAATCGCTGATTCTTTTTCTTTGATCTTTACGCCATCTTTTAACATAGTCATACAGAAAGGACATGCTGCAGCAAGAACATCAGGCTGCGCATCAATGACTTCTTCAATGCGTTCTATATTAATGTCTTTTACCCCTGGTTCTGGTTCTTTAAACATCTGACCGCCTCCTGCTCCACAACAGAGCCCGTTGCTCTTACAGCGCTTTAGTTCAATCAACTGGGCATCCAGGCTTTCCAATACCTTTCTTGGTGCTTCATACACTTCATTTGCACGGCCAAGGTAGCACGGGTCATGGTAGGTTATTTTTTTTCCTTTGAATACATTGTTGTCAGCTGGTTTCAATTTTCCTTCATCGATCAGACTTTGGATCAATTGTGTATGGTGAATGACCTCATAGTTTCCACCTAGCGACGGATATTCATTCTTCAATGTATTGAAACAGTGGGGACAGGCAGTAACTATTTTCTTAATTTCATAACCATTTAGTACTTCGATGTTCATCATGGCCTGCATTTGAAATAGAAATTCGTTTCCACTTCTTTTAGCCGGATCTCCGGTACACGTTTCTTCTGTACCTAAGATGGCATATTTTAAACCAACATGTGCTAATATTTTGCAGATATCGCGTGTAATTTTTTGTGCACGTTCATCAAAACTGCTAGCACAGCCAACCCAAAATAGTATATCTGGAGTTTCTCCTTTAGCCAACAGTTCTGCTACTGTCGGAACTTTTAATTCATTGTCCATCATAAAACTATTTTTGTTGAGTCCAATTAGCGCGGTCCAGTTGTGCATATTTCCATGGTGCGCCGTTGTTCTCAATATTTCCAAACATATTATTAATACTCGAAGGAGCTTGTGATTCTTCCATAATAGCAAAGCGACGAAGTTCAATAATAATTTCAAGGGGATTAATATTGACGGGGCACTGTTCTACACAAGCATTGCAGCTCGTACAGGCCCATAATTCTTCTCGGCTGATATACGTATCAATTAAAGATTTCCCGTCATCTTGAAAGCTCCCGTTTGTTTTGATATTGGTGCCTACTTCACTTAGTCGATCCCGTGTGTCCATCATTATTTTTCGTGGCGATAGCAGCTTTCCTGTCATATTTGCGGGGCAAGAAGATGTACAACGCCCACATTCAGTACAGGTATACGCATCCAATAAATTCTTCCAGGTCAAATCCTGTACATCTTTGGCCCCAAAACGTGCATTTGCATCTGTGGAAGGCGGAGTGAAACTAGGATCAAGCATGGCTTTTACCTCATTGGTGACAGCAGGCATATTAGATAGCTTACCTTTGGCATTTAGATTCGAAAAATAAGTGTTTGGAAAAGCCAGAATAATATGAAGATGTTTAGAATAGGGTAGGTAATTCAAGAAGGCAAGTACGCCAAGAATATGAAACCACCAGCAAAACCGTTCTATTAAAAATAATATATCTGTCGAAGCTGGAAGGTAGGGAAGGAGATAATGGCTTATTGGAAATGAACCTACAGAGGTAAAATGTGCATAGCCATACAGCTGCAATTTAAGATCGGAAGCGTTCATGAGTAAAAAAGCCGACATTAAAAGAATCTCTGTGATTAAAATAATATTTGCATCCGTCTTGGGCCAATTTTTCAATTCCAGGCTATTTAAACGAGCTACTTTAGCGCTATTTCTCCTGATTAAGAAAATGACACAGGATAGCAGCACGCCGAGTGCGAGCCATTCAAATGCTCCGATTAAAAAATTATAAAAGCTTCCTAAAAATGAAAAGATCCGATGTGTGCCGAATAACCCGTCTATGATAATTTCCAACATTTCAATGTTGATGATAACAAAGCCGAGGTATACGAATAAATGCAAGACTGCAGGAAAAATTCGCTTGAACATTTTTTTTTGTCCAAAGGCGACAAGGAGCATCATCTTCCAACGCTCTGCAGGTTTATCCGAACGATCCGCTGGGCGGCCCAGCTTGATGTTCCGATAAATCTGTTGTGCATTTTTGCTAAAAAGGAATAATGCTACAGCGAAACAAACTGCAAATATTAGTTGACCTATCATATGTTTGAATCTTGGTTATAAACAAATATACTATATTATTTTGTTATGCTAACATAGTAAAAATAAATCAAAAATGGATATATAGCAATATTTTATTGAAATTTTAAATGAGGATTATGGGTGCTAATGAAAAACGTCCAAAAATGATTATTCTCTTTGGACGTTTTCTTTATTTATAGCCGATTAGTCTATAGCTGGACATCAGCGAAGGTCTGCTCTAAAATTTTGCGCACGGTTTTTTCAATCCGTTGTTTCCCTGCTTCGGTATTGATATCGATACCAAAAAAAGCACTGCCTGTCGATTTCGCTTGTAGGCTCATATAGTTAATGGAACTCAACAGAATAGCAAATGTTGCCCGGAGGTCGTTTTCCGAATTTTCAAACTTAGAGTCTATGTGTTTAAACAATTCTTCACCAAGCATTTCTCTTCTTTCGGCAATGTTTTTTAACGCTTTGGTCTTTTCGCCTAATCCCCAATGAATGACTTTTTGTTTCGTTTTATCCTTTAAAAAGGTGTTAAACTGAGATTTAAGTAATTCTTCTAGCGAGGAGATAGTGATGGAGCGCGGATTCGAGATCATTTGCTCTAAGACTCCCTTATCTCCGATTTGCCAAAAGTCTTTTTGTGCCATGTAAGCTTCCACGAGTTGATCAAGACCACCAAAATAATTCCATATTAGTGCTTTGTTCAGCCCACATTCCAAAGCAATATTAGGCCCGTTCAATGCGTGATATCCTTTTTTCTGAATTACCTTTCCGACAGCTGCAATCATTCGAGCCTTGGTGCGTTCCTTGTCACGAATAGGACCGGAAGTCACCTTTCTTTCTTTTTTAGGATTATCCTCAATTACTTTCTTTTTCATGCGAATAAAATCAAATTAACGAAGAAGCATTCTTGGGCACCTCTTATTCGTCTGTTAAAGAACAAATTTGGGACCACGAAGTTTTCATTAGGGTAGATATGTTTGTTTTTCTGGAACAATATCCAAAATTTAGCTGGTAAATGCAAGAAAATCAAGTATGAGATTTTTAGTTTATCATATTCTTTAGGCTCAAGGGAAAGCTATGTTGGAGGAATTGTACGATCTATTACAATAAAATTGGGTTTGATTTATTGAAATGGAGTTTACATAAAAAAAAGGATCATCCATACTGATGATCCTTTTTTTATGTATCAAGTTATATACTAACTTATTTTCTTGCTGGAGCAGCAGCAGGAGCTGCCGTTGCTGAAATACCTAATTTAGTCTTTACAGCAGCAGTTAAATCTTCTCCACCTTGGAAGTAAGGTATATTTGTACTTGAAATATCAAATACATAAGCCATACCTTTTTCTTTAGAAACAGCATTTACAGCTTCGCCAACTTTTCTATGGATTGGAGCAATTAATTCTTCTTCTTTTTTATTTAGGTCTTCTTGAGCAGCTTGTTGAGCTGTCTGAATACGAGCTTGAATATCTTGCAATTCTTGACCTATTTTGTTGATTTCTGGATCAACTGTTTCTTTATTTGCTTCACTTCTGTTACGCAATTTATCGTTTGCATCTTTTTGTTTTGTTTGATAGATGGTAACCATATCTTGAATTTCTTTGGTTTTACCATCACTCAATGTTTTCAATTGCCCTTCAGCCGCTTTAAATTCAGATGTAGATTGAATAATTTCTGCAAAGTTGATATGACCAATCTTTTGTTGCGCATTTGCAAATTGAGTTGAGAAAAATACTGCCACTAAAGCAACCGCACCCTTTAATAAATTTTTCATGCTTTTCATTTTAATCTAATGAGCCATCACTATGGCAATCTTTTAGTTTTTTAATTAATTACTATTAATATTATTTGTGTTCACAATGATAATAAACTCCAGCTTAGTTTGCAAGACTAGGATTAGGTTTATACCCTAATTTTGTAATGACATCATTACTTTTATTCAATTTTGGATTAGCATAAAGAAAAGTTGACTCATTACCTTTATCCATAATAAAATCTACACCCTGTGCAGTAGCGACTTCTTGGATAGCTTTTGCTACACGATCTTGAATAGGCTTCATTAATTGTGCCCTTCTTTTAAAGAGGTCGCCTTCAAATCCAAACTTTTGTTTTTGATAGTCTTTTACTTCTTTTTCTCTTGTTACGATTTCATCCTCACGGCGGCGGCGCATGTCTTCATTAAGTAAAACTTGATCTTTTTGATACGCCTGATAGAGCTTTTCGATTTCCGCATACTTCTGATCAACTTCTTCTTGCCATTGTTTAGACAGATCATCCAGCTGCTTTTGCGCGGTTGTATATTCAGGAATATGTTTTAAGATATATTCTGAATCAGCATATGCAATTTGTTGGGCAAATGTCGCTGTAGCACTAACGACTACAAAAGCTATAACTAACAATAATTTTTTCATATTTCCTGTAAGTTTTTATAGACTATACGTTTAATTGTTTAACACTAATTTACCTTATGACTTTTGATAATTCCAAAAGTTTAATTCGATAAAATCGTTCTACGTAAATTTAACGCTCAAAAATAAGAAAAAAGAAGCAATCTAATAGATATTTGTCAGGTTTAACACTATTTAACTTGTTGGCCAATCGACCGATCATTGTTCTCCCAATGTTGGCATGGTTTTCTTTTTAGTGCTAACGCAAGGCATGATTTTGAGGAAAACGTTTTAAAGCAAAAAAGCTATCTACAATTTCTTGCGATAGCTTTTTTAAACTTTATGTCCCAATAGCTTGGAATCAACAAGGACTAGAAACCGCCCATATTTTGCATGATACTAAATGTAAAGTTTTGTTTCCATGTACTGCTCGGCAAACCAGGAATAGGATCGAATGCATGTCCATAGTCTATTCCCAACATACCAAAGATAGGTAAGAAGATTCGAGCACCTACACCCGCAGAGCGGCGTACTTTAAATGGATTATATTCGGTGAACTTGTTCCACGTATTTGCGGCTTCAGCAAATGCCAAGACGTAGACAGTCGCTTGGTCATTTAACATAACTGGATGACGTAACTCCATTTGATATTTTGTATAAATTGGACTACCTGAATTTCGTGCTACATTCACATTTTGTGTCCCTTCAGGAATGATTACGCCATTTGCATAACCACGTAATGCAACAATTTCCGACCCTTGTAAGTAATCAAACCCTTGCATACCGTCGCCACCCACTTTGAAACGCTCGAAAGTTGATATTTCAGTTTTGCTCGAATATTTACCCAAGAAACCAAATTGCGCTTGTGCTTTGAAAACAAGTTTACCAACAATTTTTGCATACCACTGCGAATCAAATTTCCATTTGTGATATTCAGTCCAACGGTAGCGTTCTTGTGCGGAACCATTTTTATAGTCAATGTTATTGAACAATGAATATGGAGGGGTCAATTGCACCGAAAATTTGATGTTCGAGCCCGAAGTAGGATAGATAGGAGCATCGATTGAGTTGCGGCTGAATTCTTGTGTCAAGTTGATATTATAGGCTGTACCATTATCAAACAGGAAGTAATTTCCATAGTTTTGTAGCTTATAGCGCTGGAATGACAAAGAAGTATTTGCCTGGAACCAGTTGTCTGGCCATTGCAAGCGTTTACCTAAAGTAGCCGTAACACCTGTCATCCAGATGCGGTTTAACTCTGAATCTTTTACAATTTGTTCGCCAGTATAGTAGTTAAACCCTCCATACGATGAGCTTGACGTATAGGCACTCAAACCAAAATAAATTGGTTTTTTGCCACCTAGCCAAGGTTCTGAGAACGAGAAGCTATACGATTGATAGCGTTTGCCCGAAGTTTGGCCACGTACACTCAATTTCTGCCCATCCCCACGTGGCAACGGTTTCCATGAACTTTTGTCAAAGAAATTGCTGGTAGAGAAGTTATTGAAGGTTAAACCTAAGGTTCCGATAATCTGACCTGCACCATAACCACCAGAAAGTTCTACCTGATCCGAAGGTTTTTCTGTTACGTTATATACAATGTCCACCGTACCCTCTGCATAGTTTAAATTGGTGGGTACCGGATTGGTTTTTTGTTCATCAAAATTTCCCAGCTGCGCAATTTCGCGCACACTCCGCATAATTTGTTCTTTTGAGAACTTTTGACCTGGTTTTGTGTAAATTGAACGTAATACAACACGGTCATTGGTAACATCATTACCTTTGACAATAACATTGTTGATCGTATATTGAGCCCCCTCATAGACGCGCAAATTCAAATCGATCGTGTCGTTGTAAATACGGGTTTGTTCCGGGTCTACCGAAAAAGTAAGATAACCATCGTTCATATAGATGGAAGAGATGTCATCACTATTTTTTGTGGGGCCCATCAATTTTGCGGTTAATTTTTCTTCTGAAAATACATCGCCACGTTTGATCCCTAAAATTTTGTTAAGTAAGGTATCAGAATATTTAGCGTTACCTGTCCAGACAATATTACCTACATAATATTTAGGACCTTCGTAAATGTCAAAATTCACCAACACATTTTTCTCACCCTCACGAATAACAGTATCTTTTAGGATAGTCGCATCACGATATCCTTTGTCAGCCATTTTTTTGATCAGGTTTTCTTTACCTTCTTTGTATTTTTCTTCCTTGAATTTTCCTGGGCCAAAAATACGGTACCACATTTTTTGTTTGATAGGTTTGGCCATTTTTCTCAACTCTTTCTGAGAGAAATGCTCATTTCCCGTAAAAGTCATTTTTTTGACTCTAACCTTATGTTTTTTATCTACATCGGCAATAAGTATTTCATTATTAGCCTGTGCCGAGTCTTTTACCGTCTTCAACGTAATCTCTGGATATAAATAGGCTTTTTCTTTCAGAAAACGCTGAATGGTAGCACGCGTAGTATTCATCAAATTTTCATTGACAATTTTGCCTGTGTTGCTATTTAAACGTTTGCGGACTTCTTCGGTTTGACTTTTACTTAAGCCATTGATGTCAATTCGAGTTAAACGGGGACGTTCTACTACACGAATGGTTAAAAATATATTTTCACCTTCAATTTTATCTGCCCATAATTCGACATCATCAAAGAGGCCTTGAGCCATCATATCCTTCACTACTTTTGCAGTTGCCTCACTTGGAACTTCCAAATATTGACCTACCGACAATTTAGATATGGTAATTAATACATTTTTATCTAAAAATTGTGTTCCAGTTATATCAATTGCACTAATTACATAGTTTTTAGGATTGAGATAGCTGATTTTTTCTGGGTCATTTAAATTGAACGCACCTTTGTCCTGTCCGTAGACGAGTTGCATTGATGAGAGACCAAAAAATAGTATTACGGGTAGTATACGCTTCATTTATCTATAATTATTGGCGCTAAAGTACACCAATCGTTTGTTAATTTTTGTTAATTAAGAAAATTTAACCAGCTTGTTTTCTTCAAATCAGTGGACAAATTTAATAAAATCATTTATAACTGCTCACTTGTTTTTCCAAACCTTCTTTCGCGTTGTTGGTAGTCTACAATCGATTTGTATAAATCCTCTTTAGTAAACTCAGGCCACATCTTATCTAAGAAGCACAGTTCTGAGTAAGCAATTTGCCAAAGTAAAAAGTTGCTAATTCTCAATTCTCCACTTGTGCGTATGAGCAGATCAGGGTCTGGAAGGTTTTGCGTATAGAGGTTTGAAGTAAATAAGTCATCGTCAATTTCATCTATAGTGAGTAGTCCATCTTTTACTTGTTGTGCTAGATTTCGAGTAGCATCCACGATCTCTTGGCGGGAACTGTAGCTCAATGCTAGCGTCAACGTACAGTGTTTATTTTCTTTCGTCGCTGCTATGGTCTCTTGAAGCTTTTTTTGTGCATGTGAAGGTAGTTTGCTAATGTCGCCAATGACATTCAAGCGAACCCCATTTTCCTGAAAAGTTTTGATTTCTTTTTTGAGTGAAGAAACCAATAGCTCCATAAGAGCCATTACTTCAAGTTTAGGTCTATTCCAGTTTTCTGCAGAAAATGCATAAAGTGTCAGAAATTTAATATTGGCTTGTACACATCCCTCTAAAGCTTCTCTCACTGCTTTTACGCCATTTTGGTGCCCAAAAACACGAAGTTTTCCTTTCTGTTTTGCCCAGCGGCCATTTCCATCCATGATGATGGCGATATGCTGTGGCAACTTAATATTATCTATCTGATCTAAAAAACTCATTTTTGCTGTTTTCAATAAAATTAACACCTTAGCCGGTCATGCTGTTTCGGCGTCTTAAAACCTATTCTCGGTTTTCTGTATTCCTATCAATGATTAGTGTTTATTAAACTTTTCATCGAATGAATGATTTCATGCGGATTTCTCATCGGAATTTGATCATTCTACCGTCCTTTATTTCTTCCAAATATCGATTTTTAATTGGAAATTCAGAAGTACAATATATATAAAGATTAATTGAAATATCTTGGGCAATCAGTTTTGGTGCTTTTTTTCAACTAGCGCAAGCTAGTTTGAACCTAGCAATAGCTTAGTAGTTCCTGACATCAATCCCCCAAAGTAATTTTTCTCGCAATGTGCTGAAAAAGCTTTCATGGGGAAGTCTAATAAGATTAATCGTAAATGGAGCCTGCTTAATCGTTAATTTTACGGATGTATCAATAGACTCATTTTTCGAATCACAGCTCAGAATATATTGATTGCTACGGCTTTCTATTTCTAACTCTAGGGTAAACTGATTGGAAATGACAATCGGTCTAACATTGAGATTGTGAGGTGAAATAGGGGTAATCACGAAATTACCGCTTTCGGGCATAATAATAGGCCCGCCACAACTCAGAGAATACGCCGTGGAGCCGGTAGGTGTAGCGATAATCAGTCCATCCGCCCAATATGAATTAAGCCATTCACCGTTAATGCGGGCATTTACGGTAATCATAGCCGAGCTATCGTAACGAAATACCGTAATATCGTTCAGTGCGTAGTGATTACCTTGGAACAAATTTGTCTGCTCGGATTCGACAGAAAGCAATACGCGCTTTTGTACACTATAACGCTGGTTAAGAATGTCATCCAAAGAGTCTTCAAAATCGTTTTTATTGATTGAAGCTAAGAAACCAAGTCGACCAAAATTCATTCCAGCGATTGGAATTCCAGAATCTTTTATTAGTGAAACGGCAGACAACATTGTTCCATCACCACCCAAACTCAGCATAATGTCGATACAGCCTTTAATTTCTTGGTACGTAGTGTATGTGGAGAAGTTAAAATCACATTCAAACTGTGTGATGAGAAATTTATGAAATGGTTCATACACCCAAATTTCAATATTTTTATCAACAAGATATTCAAATAAGTGTTTCACATGTGTTATAACAGAGGGTTGAAACTCTCTTCCATATATTGCGATTCTCATATTGTTTTCAATTTTAATGGGGGCAAAGATGAGAAAAAAATAATTCTAATTATATGTTGATGTAATTCATGAGCTGCTGATAGCGGTCGGCAGTGTCATCGAAGGCTGCAATCGTATTGTGAGTTTCCAAAATTAAGTAGTTATGCCGCAGAAATGAATTGAGCAAGGTGCCAATATTTGATTTGTCTATTTTTAGCGTAACTTCAATATTATCGTTGTCCAAATTTATTTTGGTAGCACAATTGAGAATTCTGCAATTATCACTTTCCACGAGATGCGCAATTTGAGACAATGAAAAATCATGTAGTCCGATTGCTAAGACAATAATTGCGCCCGATTCATTTTGTGATTGAATCAAACTGATTGCTTTTAAAATATCTAACTGCGTACAAACTCCAATATATTTGTTGTCCTGGTCCAAAATAGGAATAATTGTGCTATTGTACACAGTCATCATCACCAGGGCATCATAAGGATGTTGATTAAACTTTAACTGTATTGGAACTGTATTTATGGGGATGGAAGAAAGCAATGCCTCCTCGTCTTCGGCTTCCAATAAAATGGTTTCATTGACTAAGCCAATATATTCGTCTCCATTTAAAACAATTAATTCTTTACAAAGCATATCCTGGAGCTTTTCGAGCGCCTGTTGTATTGAATCAGCATTTTGAATACTGAAATCTGCGTTTGAAAGAAATTGACCTATTAGCATATCCAAACTTAATAAAAAAACTAGGTCAAAAGAAATTTTCAGGATGAGATTTCTGCTTAATTCTTTGAGTCGCTCTAGCACTTCAAAAACTCAGGCAAAAGGACAGATTGCATAATTGCAAATAAGTACATTTTTAAAGTTTAAAATTGTACTTTTATTACCGTTCTGTTATTATTTTTGTCAGCGAATTGAGAAAGGCTTGGTTAGAAGCCTTTCTAAGGATGTAATTTCTAATCAGAAAAATAGGATTGATGACCACAAGCGAGAATAAAAAATTTATTGATATACGTGAAGTTATTCACAAAAAGAACGCGGGGCTTGCTAAATGGATTCCGTCTTTTTTAATGAATTATTTAAAAAGGACAATTCATGAAGATGAGATAAATGATATTATGACGCGCTTTGCAGATCTTCAGGGATTGGATTTTGTTGATGCTCTGATCAATGATCTGGATGTAAAGGTCAATTTATACGGTGCGGAAAATATTCCAGCATCGGATCCTGTAATTTTTGCATCCAATCATCCTTTGGGAGGATTGGACGGTATCGCATTTATGAATGCTATTGGTAAGCAGCGGCGTGACGTCAAATTTTTAGTGAATGATATTCTGCTAAATATAGGCAATTTGAGACCTCTTTTTGTGGGTGTAAACAAGCTCGGAGGACAGGGAAAACAGGCTATTACAGCGATTGAAGAGGCATATGGTGCAGATGACGCGCTACTGGTATTTCCGGCTGGTTTAGTTTCCAGAAAACAAAAAGATGGGCATATTGAGGATCTTGAATGGAAGAAAAGTTTCATCAGTAAAGCAAAAAAATATAAAAAAGATGTCATTCCAGTGTTAATAGACGGTAAAAACTCTAAGTTTTTTTATAATTTTGCAAGGCTTAGACAGAAAATAGGTCTTAAGGTAAACATTGAAATGTTATATTTACCTGATGAAATGTTTGCTCAACGTGGACATACCGTCAATATTATAGTAGGAGAAAGAATCCCTTATACAGCGTTTGATCAATCAAAAAACGAAAAAACTTGGGCTGAGGAAGTGAAAAGAAGGGTTTATGGATTGGCTCAAGAAAAATAGAATTTATGCAAGAAATTATACCTCCAGTTGATAAAGCATTATTGAAGACCGAATTGAATAAAGACGTTTTCTTACGATATACCAACAATGGAAATAACGAGATATATTTAATCAACTATCATAATTCGCCAAATGTCATGCGGGAAATTGGGCGTCTACGGGAGTTGACTTTTCGTGGGGCAGGCGGAGGTACAGGACTTTCAATTGACATTGATGAAAATGATACCTGCGAAGATTGCTACGATCAGTTGATCGCGTGGAATCCCGAAGATGAGGAAGTAGTTGCTGGTTATCGTGTCATCAAATGTGCTGACGCAGGAGAGGTAGATGGTGTGCCCAATTTGTCAACAGCGCATTATTTTCAGTTTTCTGATTTGTTCGCACGTGAGTATTTGCCCTACACCATAGAATTGGGGCGCTCTTTTGTTCAACCTAAATATCAACCCGCCATAGATAATCGAAAAGGAATTTTTTCATTAGATAACTTGTGGGACGGTTTAGGAGCCTTGGTTATGCTTAATCCGGAAATAAAATATCTCTTCGGTAAGGTAACAATGTATCCGCATTACAATAAAGATGCACGTGATATGCTGCTTTACTTTATGGATTATTATTTCCCGGATCACGATAACTTGGTGCTACCCCTTCCTGCATTGGAAATAAAGAACGATTACGATCGTTTTATCGGTATTTTTGATGGATTGGATTATAGGGAGGGATATAAAGTGCTCAACAGTCGTGTAAGGGCATTGGGAGAGAATATTCCACCGCTCATCAATACGTATATGAACCTTTCGCCAACCATGAAATCTTTTGGTACAGCACGTAATAACGAATTTGGTACAGTGGAGGAAAAAGGTATCTTAATTGTAATAGACGATGTATATCCTGGCAAGAAGGAACGTCATATGAATACGTTTGAGCGGGACCGTGAATACGGTCATCGAAAGCCTAAACGCGGATAAAAAGCAAAAGGGGATTCATAAATTGAATCCCCTTTTAGCTGTTATAAAATACGCTGACTAGGCAGGTTTTATACAGATATAGAGCCCAAAAGCTAAAATAGCGCCTAAGATGGGGCCCACGATAGGAATCCATGCATATGACCAGTCCGAGCTGCCTTTTCCTTTAATTGGCCAAAGCGCATGAAATAGACGCGGACCGAGATCACGGGCAGGATTTATGGCATACCCTGTAGTACCACCTAATGATAGACCGATGGCCCAAACGACAAAAGCGACAGGAATAGCACCAAGGGAACCCATACCGATGGGCTCAGTTTTTTCATTGATGGTAATCTCTTGGCCTGTAATGAAGAAAATTGCAAAAATTAACACAAAGGTTCCGATGATTTCACTCACCAGGTTTGTTGAAGTATTTCGTATGTTCGGTATAGTGGCAAAAACACCGAGTTTGGTGGTGGCATCTGCCGTAGCATCGAAGTGATCTTTGTGCATGGCGTAGGTTAACATGGCGCCACAGAAGCCGCCGGCAATTTGGGCGAGAATATAGCCAGGTACTTCGATCCATGGGAGCCCATGATTGAGAGCGACAGCAATTGTTACTGCAGGGTTGAGATGCGCACCGGTATAGGGTCCGGCAAATACTACCCCCACGTAAACTGCAAGCGCCCATGCCGTGGTGATTACAATCCATCCTCCATTTTCCCCTTTTGTACCTTTCAATATAACGTTGGCGACAACTCCGTTCCCTAAAAGTACTAGGAGTGTTGTGCCGATAAATTCTGCTAAATAATGGTTCATGCTTGTGGGTTAGTGTTCGGTCCAGTACTGTAATGCTTTAACTCCCTTGGTCCAGAGTTTAATGATCTTGTTTGTCTGCTCTTCCTGCTCTGTTTCGGGTTCAAATATACGATCCTGTGCCCAAAACTTTGATATTTCCTGCGCGTCTTTCCAATAGCCCACAGCTAGTCCCGCCAAGTATGCCGCGCCCAAAGCCGTTGTTTCCGTAATTTTAGGGCGTACCACGTTGCTATTGAGTATATTGGCCTGGATTTGCATGAGTAGATTATTTGCTGTTGCACCGCCATCTACACGTAATTCTTTGATTGGTATGCCGCTATCGGCTTCCATTGCCCGGAGGACATCACGAGTCTGTAGGGAGATTGCTTCTAGTGAGGCGCGTGCGATATGGCCGTTGGTCGTTGCGCGCGTAAGTCCAAATAAAGTGCCTTGTGCACGGGCGTTCCAGTATGGAGCTCCCAATCCTGCAAAGGTGGGAATAAAGGTGACGCCACCATTATCTTTTTCTGTAAGTGCCAGTTGTTCAACGTCGGCCGATTTATAGATAATGTTAAGATTGTCGCGTAACCATTGAACCAGTGCGCCGCCGATAAATATGCTTCCTTCCAAGGCATATTCTGTTTTTCCGTTAATTTTCCAGGCAACGGTTGTTAAAAGGTTATTCTTTGAACGAATTGGTTTATCGCCAATATTCATTAACATAAAGCATCCCGTTCCGTACGTATTTTTGACCATTCCTTTCTCGATACATTGCTGACCAAATAGTGCAGCCTGCTGATCGCCGGCAATTCCAGCTATCTTGACTTTATGAGCAAAAATGGTTGTCCGGGATTCGCCATATATTTCGCTGCTTTCTTTTACTTTGGGAAGCATGGCGGGGGGGATGTCAAATAGTTCGAGCAGTTCCTTGTCCCATTCCATGCTATGGATGTTGAAGAGTAAGGTACGGGAAGCATTCGTTACGTCAGTGATGTGGACATCACCGCGAGTCAGGTTCCATACGAGCCAAGTGTCGATCGTTCCACAGATTAATTCCCCTTTTTGCGCTTTATCACGGGCACCTTCGACGTGATCCAGAATCCATTTTATTTTGGTCGCAGAAAAGTATGGATCCAATATCAGACCGGTTTTTTCCTGAATTATTTCATGTTTTTTGGACTTGCGCAATTCGTCACAATAATCCGTTGTTCGTTTATCTTGCCAAACGATGGCATTATAAATTGGTTTTCCGGTCTCTTTATCCCAAACGACCACAGTTTCGCGTTGGTTGGTAATGCCAATGGCTGCAATATTTTTGCCATTTAATCCTGCCTTAGTGGTTGCCTCTGCGGTAACGCCTGCTTGTGTTGACCAGATCTCATGAGGGTCGTGTTCGACCCATCCTGGTTGTGGGAATATTTGCGTGAATTCCTTCTGCGCAATGGATACGATATTTCTGTCCTTATCAAAAATGATGGCTCTGGAGCTCGTAGTACCTTGATCCATTGCCAAGATGTATTGCTGTTCCATAATTAAGTGTTGGTGGTTATTTTTTATTATTTTAAGATATAATTCTGTGCAACTTTACGAAAACTTTCTACTTGATGGTTTTGCCAATCTTCATCCTTTTCCAGCTCCTGAGCTAGTATTTTAGCAACTTCGGGAGCCGCTTCCATGGCGGCTTTAGCGTCAAGAAACAGCATGCGGACACGTCGGGATAGCACATCTTCCACAGTTCTGGCAAGTTCATTGCGTGCCGCCCAAACAACCTCTGCTTTTTTGAATTCAAGCTGTGTTATTAATTTTTCGTTCCATTCAGGTTTTTCTTGTGCCAATGCATTGATGGCTTCTTGGTCGGCGCCATAAATATATAGGTGATTGCTTCTGTCTGATGTCGGAATGGCGCTATAAATCTTTTGTGTGGCCGACCGGCTTTCCTTTTGCGGTAGGCAGCCAATTTTTATCGCATTGTCGATTGTATCTTGCCCCATTCGCCGGAATGTTGTCCACTTTCCGCCTGTTAACGTGAGTAATTTGGAGTCGCTGACGATAACCTTATGGCTTCGTGATATTTCTTTGGTTTTATTGGAATTACCAGTAGGTGCGGCAAGCGGCCTAAGACCAGCGAATACAGCCAAAGCATCTGCTCTTGTGGGCTGTTTTATTAAGTAGCGACCTGCAGTTTTTAAAATAAAATCAATCTCCTGTTCCAATGCTATAGGTTCAAGGCTATGTTCATCGATCGGCGTATCTGTTGTTCCTACGATAATGCGGTTGTGCCAGGGTACAAGGAAAAGCACGCGTCCGTCATCTGTTTTTGGAATCATAATAGCGTCATCTCCAGGGAGGAAAGATTTGTCAAAAACAAGGTGGACACCTTGGCTGGGACGTACCATTTGCTTAGCCTCGGGCCTGTCCATTTTTAAGATATCATCGACAAATATGCCGGTAGCATTAATAATCGCCTTCCCTTGTATGGTAAACACTTCGCCGGTTTCGGTATCATTGGCGATAACACCGTTTATTCGTCCGTTCTTATCCTTAGTGAGATTATTCACCCTCACATAATTTAGGGCAACACCACCCATTTGTATACAAGTCTGTGCTACATTGAGAGCAAGTCTTGAATCATCAAATTGTCCATCTTGATAAACTACTCCGCCATATAAACCTTTAGGTCTAACCGTACTTATGCGATGCAGTGTTTCTTTTTTATTAATATGAATGGATTTTCCTAAACTTAATTTACCGGCAAGAAGATCATATATTTTCATTCCAATGGTATAGAATGGACCTTCAAACCAATTGTAGTTGGGTATAATAAATGATTGGTTTTTCACCAGATGAGGAGCGTTTTTTTGTAGTAGACCTCTTTCGTGAAGTGCTTCTTTAACCAGACTAATATCACCTTGAGCTAAATAGCGTACACCGCCATGAACGAGTTTGGTCGCTTTGCTCGAAGTGCCTTTTGCAAAATCAACCTGTTCCAGCAAAATTGTTTTGAATCCGCGGCTTAAAGCATCTAATGCAACACCTAATCCACTCGCTCCACCACCTATTACGATAACATCCCATGTGCTCGTATCTCTTATTTTTTCTATCAGTTTTGACCTTTTGAATTCTTGGTGTTTCATTTTGTTTCGTTTTGGAGTTTTATGGTGAACTTTGTTGCTGCTTTGTTTTCCCTTCCTCAATACTAAGTTATGGTATATTCATCAAATTTTAAAAGAAATTACATAATATTTATGTTAAGATATGATGTTTGTTTTTATTTTGTTTTGTTTTTTATTGTTTTGATTTTAATTAAGAAAGCTTTTCCCTTTCCGCCAAAAGTTCGATAGGCAACATCAATAAGCTTTTTTTATTCGTTCCTATTCGATGGTTTGATCATGACCGAATTTGATTACTTAAGGCAGCAGCTGTACTGCGTTGATCATGTTTGACGATGCTGTCAACATGCAGGCTTGTGTGATTCAAAATGTTTTTCTGCATGGTCAATAGTTATATAATGTTTAACCATTATAGGTCTTGTATGTTTTGGTTTGGGTAAATGATTTTGTAATTTTAGTTTACTATTTAATTTATTACGATGAGGAAGATAAGATTAATACTTTGTGGGGCTGTTGTATTTATCGGAACCCTAGTGTTGCAGTTTAATGCATCTGCACAACAAGATGTGGCAACAGACCAGCTTTCAAAGCCTTACAATCCAGATGCTGATGCGCAAGATGATATTAATCGGTTATTAGTTCAGGCCAAGCAAGAAAGGAAAAATATTATTATCCAAGCTGGGGGAAATTGGTGTGTCTGGTGTTTGAGGTTTAATGATTATATTCACAAAACGCAAAGTGTAGATAAGTTGC
The DNA here is from genome assembly GCF_002376635.1 of Sphingobacterium sp. UBA3549. Classification (NCBI taxonomy): domain Bacteria; kingdom Pseudomonadati; phylum Bacteroidota; class Sphingobacteriia; order Sphingobacteriales; family Sphingobacteriaceae; genus Sphingobacterium; species Sphingobacterium sp. UBA3549. The sequence continues at coordinate 43,767 of NZ_DFOE01000021.1, forward strand.
TGAAGAATAGCTTTCTCTATTATCACCTGAATTATTCGAAGGAAAATAAAAATGAGACTGTTTTTCAGAAGTATGCTCCCGAGGGAAGTAAACTCGGTTATCCATTTTTTATTGTTTTAGATAGCAATGGAAAAACTTTGCATGTGCAGGAAAGTGGTAGCCTGGAAAAGGGAAAATGGTATGATGAAGAAAAAGTACTTAATTTCTTGACAGCTTGGGTGGCGGAATAAATTTTTGATACCATATCTATACGGAAAGAGGCTTTTCTTTACGCAATAAACTACCGAGTCGAACACAAAGATTGCGTCCTAAAACTTGTCATTCCTGTGCAGGAAAGATCGAAATGAAGAAGTCGTTCGGATATTTGATTCGTACCTGCTTCGAAGGATCAATAGTGGTCGCGATACTGTTCATGGGGCGAAGGTGGTGCGAACACAGTACGAAGACAACCCAAAACAACGATAGCGCTAAGGCCATCATCAGACTCTCTTTTATGCTGAAATTGGTTTACCGCTCTTGTATCCGCTTACTGAATATTTCCATTAATAGACATTGTGTTTGTCGGGTGTATTGATTTTGGCATGTCTGACGGTGAATACTTTGGCAGGCTAAAAATAAAAAAGTCTCTTTCCTAAGATTGAGACCTTTTTTTTGTGCTTTAAAACACGCTTTCTCTGCACGATATTTGTCATCCGGCAATTAAAAGAGCGCGTATTCTGGGTTTAACATCTTATTGATAGCCTAATAACTTCATGACTTGTTTGGAGTTTTGTTCCTCACCAAAAACCTCGTAGTTGAATGTTTCGTCTCTATTGCGGCGTACGAGCACATGTTTAGGCGAAGGCAATAAGCAGTGATGAATTCCTCCATACCCACTTAACACATCTTGATAGGCCCCTGTATGAAAGAATCCAAGGTATTGTACTTTGCGTGTCTTTGGCATAAATACCGAATTCATATGTGCTTCCTGATTATAATAATCCTGACCATCGCAGGTAATACCACCTAGATTGACACGTTCATATTCCGAATCCCAGTTGTTGATCGGCAAGAGGATGTATTTTTGATTCAATGCCCATACATCCGGTAAATTCGTAATAAATGAGCCATCAATCATAAACCAGCGTTCACGGTCGTTTTGTTGCTTGCGGCCGAGTACCTTGTAAAGAATCCCTGAAGCTTCAGCAACGGTGTATTTACCGAATTCGGTAATAATATCGGGTTCCATTACCTCGTGGTGCGCGCAGATTTGTTTGATTCGGTTCACAATTTCATTGACCATGTATTCGTAGTCAAAGTCGTGCACCAGTGAATCCTTAAACGGCATACCGCCACCGATATCCAACGTATCTAAGTCTGGGTTTACTTTTTTGAATTTGCAATACAATGTGACGTATTTTTCCAGTTCATTCCAGTAGTATGGAGTGTCCGAAATACCTGAATTGATGAAAAAGTGAAGCAGCTTGACTTTAAAGTTTGGATTGTCAACGATTTTGTTATTATAGAAATCGATAACATCTTCCTGACGGATTCCTAAACGAGAGGTATAAAATTGAGAGTCTGGTTGCTCTTCGGATGCAACGCGGATTCCTAAAGCACAAGGCTCGTCCAGTTCGATTTCATCGTCGTAAAGGTTAAACTCTTCTTTGTTATCTAGTACAGGTATAATGTTCGTATATCCATCATGGATCATATCCACAATATACTGTTTATACTGATACGTTTTGAATCCATTACAGATGACTGTAATGTCCTTTGTTACGGTACCTTGTCTTTCCAATGAATCGATCATCGGCATATCAAATGCAGACGAAGTTTCTAGGTGGATATCATTTTTCAAGGCTTCTTCTACAATGTGCTTGAAATGGGATGATTTGGTACAATAACAATATTTGTAAGATCCGCGATAGTTATGTTTCAGAATTGCGGTCTGAAAAAGGATTTTCGCTTGCTGAATTTTTTTGCTGACGATCGGCAAATAAGTAAAACGTAGCGGCGTACCGTACGTTTCTATCATTTCCATTAAATTCAAATCGTGGAAATACAATTCGTCGTCGATGATTTCGAATCCGTCTTGGGGAAAACCAACACTTAAGTCAAGAAATTCCTGATAGCTCTGCATTTTTTATTATTTTTGCAAAGATATACTTTAATGGTGAATACCTAAATAAGGAATGTTATTTATTTCCAATTCACTATCAGGAAGTTGTAAAATTTACAAAATCATTAAATGGCAAATTCTATTCAAAAGCGACTTGTTGAAGTCACTGTACAGGCAGTAAAAGAGCTTTACAATGCAGATATTTTAGAAAATCAAATTGCTTTACAAGCGACTCGAAAGGAGTTTGAAGGACAAATTACAATCGTAACTTTTCCAGTAACACGCTTTTCGAAATCTTCTCCGGAACAAACTGGAAATGAAATTGGAGCCTATTTGCAACAACATATTGCTGAAATATCGGATTTCAATGTGATCAAAGGGTTTTTGAATATTGTCCTTTCTGATGCTTACTGGATAACGTTGTTGAACCAGACCATCACCGCGAAAGACTTTGGCGTATTTCCTGCAAATGGAAAAAAACTGATGGTGGAGTACTCTTCTCCCAATACGAATAAACCGCTGCACTTAGGCCACATTCGGAATAATTTATTAGGATACTCCGTAGCCGAAATTCTGAAAGCCTATGGTTATGAGGTGATCAAAGCGAATTTGGTGAATGACCGTGGTATCCATATCTGTAAATCGATGTTGGCCTGGCAGAAATTTGGTGCCGGTGAAACGCCTGAATCTACCGGGATGAAGGGAGACCACCTCGTCGGAAAATATTACGTTGTGTTTGACAAAGAATATAAAAAGGAGATCGAGGTATTGAAGGCTGAAGGGCAAACCGAAGATGAAGCAAAGAAAAATGCACCTCTAATGAAGGAAGCACAAGCGATGTTACAACAATGGGAGGGCGGTAATGAAGAGGTAATCTCACTTTGGAAAACCATGAACAGCTGGGTGTATGCTGGATTTGAAAAGACCTACAAACAATTGGGCGTCGATTTCGACAAATATTATTATGAATCCAATACCTACTTGTTAGGTAAAGATATTATCCAAGAAGGTTTGGACAAAGGTGTTTTCTTCAAGAAAGAAGATAACTCCGTTTGGATTGATCTAACAGACGAAGGATTGGATCAGAAGCTGGTGCTTCGTGGCGACGGTACTTCTGTCTATATCACGCAAGATTTGGGGACAGCTCAATTAAAGTATGATGAGTTCAAAATGAGTGAATCTATATATGTTGTTGGTAACGAACAGGATTATCACTTCAAGGTATTGTTCTTAATCTTAAAAAAACTTGGTAAAGCTTGGGCTGAAGGTTTGTTCCACTTGTCTTATGGAATGGTCGATCTTCCATCCGGTAAAATGAAATCAAGGGAAGGAACAGTTGTTGATGCGGATGATTTGATGGCTGAGATGCTTAAAACTGCGCAGGAGCGGACTGAGGAGCTTGGAAAGACGGAAGGATTGGACGAAGCATCAAAAGCCGTTCTTTATGATACGATTGGAATGGGCGCACTTAAATATTTTCTATTAAAGGTAGATCCCAAAAAACGACTCTTATTTGATCCCAATGAGTCTGTCGATTTTCAAGGGCATACAGGGCCGTTTATTCAATATACACATGCGCGTATCAAATCTGTTTTAAGTAAAGCTGAATTCGATTTTGACAGTGCGGTTTCTGTACCGGCAACGATCTCTTCTTACGAACGTGATTTGATTCAGCAACTTGGAGCATTTCCGGAGACTATTGAAGCCTCTGCACAAGAATTCAGTCCTGCCCAATTGGCAAATTATATTTATGAAGTAGCCAAGGTTTACAATAAGTTTTATCATGAAGAAACCATCTTGAAAGCGGAAGATTATGATGTCAAAAACTTTAGATTGCACTTATCTGCTTCCGCAGCGAAGGTTATTGCAAAAGGAATGAATTTATTGGGTATCCAAGTGCCTGAAAGAATGTAATATGATGAAGAAAATTCGCGTAGGACTTATTGGTTTTGGAATTTCAGGCCAAGTTTTTCATGCCCCCGTGATGCGTTCGATTGTGGAACTGGATCTTGTCAAGGTGACAGCGCGCAAAGCTGATCAGCAGAGTTTGCTTAAGGAACGCTATCCGCAGGCGGAAATTGCCTTGTCTGCAAATGATATCTTCGATGATCCAACAATTGATCTAGTCGTAATCGCAACCTCCAATGAAATGCATTATCCTTTTGCTAAGCGTGCATTGGAAGCAGGAAAACATGTCGTAGTTGAAAAGCCGTTTACAAATAGCGTAGATCAGGCAGATGAGCTGATTGCGTTGGCAAAGCAGAACAATCTGACCTTGGCTCCCTACCATAATTTAAGGTTCAACTCAGACTATCGCACAGTTGAAAAACTAATCAAAAGTGGAAGATTGGGACGGATTGTAAATCTTGAATCTCGCTTTGATCGTTTTCGAAACTACCTGCGACCTAATGCTTGGCGCGAGGAAAATTTGCCAGGTTCCGGAATATTTTATGACCTAGGACCTCATCTCATCGACCAGGCTTTACAGTTATTTGGAAAGCCGAATGCTGTTTTTGCAGATTTGGCCATCCAACGAGATCACGCGAAGACTATCGATAATTTCGATTGCCTATTGTACTATGATCAGTTAAGGGTGTCTCTAAAAGGTTCTATGCTTGCAAAGGAACCTACTCCGCGTTATCGTATATTCGGTATGAATGGAAATTTTGTAAAGCATGGGATTGATCCACAGGAAGCCTTACTGCGTGAAGGTAAATTCCCAGATGAAGATCCCGATTGGGGAAGAGAGGATCCAAGCCTATATGGTAAATTGAATATTGTAGAAGCAGGTAAAGATATTGAAGAAATTATTCCTTCAGAAGTTGGTTCTTACCCCGATTTTTATCAAAATGTTGTCGATAATATATTAGGGAAAACATCCTTAATTGCATCGCCGGAACAAGCCCGAGACGTTATTAAAATTATTGAATTAGCATATCAGAGTCAATTGGAGCGGAGGGTGATTTCTGTTGACGACACATTGATTGCTTATTAGATCTGTTACTGTGAGTATAACCTACGATGCGATCATTATTGGGGCTGGGGCCTGTGGTTTGATGTGCGCTGCGCAAGCAGGGCTAATCGGAAAGAAGACTTTAGTTATTGAACGAAACGATAAAGTTGGTGCGAAGATATTGATTTCAGGAGGTGGGCGCTGTAATTATACCAATACGGGTACCAGCCCCGCCAATTTTATTTCTGAAAATCCAGATTTTTTATACAGTGTATTCAAACAATGGAGCGTGGAGGATACCATTACTTTTTTTGAAGGTTATGGTATTATTGGCCAGGAGAAGACTTTGGGGCAGTTGTTTCCAGTAACAAATAAAGCAAAAGATATCGTCGCTGTATTTTCTGAAATTTTACAGCACACAGGTCAGCATGTCGCATTAAATACATTGGTGAAGGCCGTAGAAAAAAAGGACAATGGTTTTGAGGTTGCGGCAGAAAATACAAGAGGTGATGTACGGTATTATGCACATAAATTGATTATTGCTTCTGGGGGTTTACCGGTGCAAAAGCTTGGTGCTTCAGATTTCGGATTACGTGTAGCGAAACAGTTTGGTCTGAATGTAGTTGGAACCGCTCCAGCATTGGTACCTTTAACCATAACAGGAAAAGATGCTGATTGGTATAGTTCTTTGGCTGGAAATGCGGTATTCTCAAAGGTATCTGTTGACGGAATGTCTTTTGAAGAAAACATTCTCTTTACGCACTGGGGATTAAGCGGACCCGCAATTCTTCAAATTTCAAGTTATTGGAGACCTGGAATGGAGATTACAATTGATTTGTTACCTAATTTTAATTTGGAAAATTTGATTAAACAGGAGCGCCAATACGGTGGAAAAAGACTTGTCTCCCAATTGTTAAACGATCACTTCACTAGGAAATTGGTTGATGCGCTTGGAAAATTCCTGGTATTGGATACCAAAATTGCCTCCCTTAGTAAAGCTGATGCGAAATTGATTGTTGATACAATTCATCACTTTAAGGTAAAACCTGCGGGAGATAAGGGTTATGATAAAGCTGAGGTCATGCGAGGCGGAGTATCGACAGCGGAACTTCATCCCAAGACGCTCATGTCAAAAAAAGTTAATGGTCTTTATTTCGGAGGAGAAACTGTGGATATTACCGGATGGCTGGGCGGTTATAACTTCCAATGGGCTTGGGCTAGTGGTTATGCCATCGCTCAACATATTTAGCCTTTGTGAAGGTGGCAATTGTTCCCATCTATTCTGGAAAAATCGCCTAACCGGGAGAATGGACTGAAATACTATACATTTTTTAATGCAAATGCCTGTCTACAGATTATTGGGTATAGTGTTGTATGGCAGCTCCCAAGCGCTGCTTTATTCGAGTTTGAAGACTTTTTGGTGAGAGCACCTTAACGGATTCGCCAAAACCTAAAATTTCTCTTTCCAGCTCAAAATTAAGTACAACATCGAGGCGAATCAAAATCGATCCGTCTTCCTTTTTATTCAAAATTTGCTGGGAAGAATGTATGGGTTTTGTTGTCACATAAGGCGCATTTTTTGCATTGACAAGTAATATTACGCGATGTCCACGGTCTTTGTGTGATTTAGTAACGCCAATGGTATCCGAAAAATAGCGTTCAAAATCTACACCGTTATATTCTTTATATGAATTTTTGCCCATTTCTTCTACAGAATTTATGCGATCAAGTGCTAGCGTCATCAACCCTTCATTCTTTTTATGATGACCAATTAGAAACCACCGATTACGATACTCTTTTAGAAGATAGGGGGAGAAGACAAGGTCTTGCTGTTGTTTCGCTTTGAACGACTGGTAGCTTATGAGTAGCGGGATTTTCTCCCGAATGGCTTGATGCAATGGATTGATAAAGGAAAGACCCTTCAGCAGATTGTTGCTTTCCATTTGTATAATCGATGGTGAGTTGTCCTTTTTGGTATGGATACTATCTTCGAGCCGTGCAACGATATCGCTCATTTCATCAAAGCTTGAGAAACCGCTCACATGCTTCAATACTTCCACAGCCTCCTTCATTTTTTGCATATCTCCGACAGAAATAGGAGAATTACTAATGCTGTAATTAGGATCTTCATAGGTATAAAATTTGCGATGCAAAACCACAATAGGTGCATTGTAGCCGAGCTTATTGCTCCGCATGAGTTGAATGTCGCCTTGTATCGTTCGTTTACTTATTCCATTTTTGATTCCTTCAAATTCATAGAGTGCATCTGCGACTTTTTCCATAAGGTCTTCTAACGTCCATTTTCGATGTCGCAAACGGAGACATTGATCAATTGTTCTATAGCGTATAAGCGCAAGTTTATTAAGTGCCATGTTCGATTTCCTTTGGTCAGCTGAAAATACGAAAACTTTCTTTTATCTACGCAATATGGCTGCGTAGATTTTGCAACACAAGTTAAATAATTTGTGGTCTTTTCGAAATTGAAAAGAATTTCAGTTTTATCCGAGTAAAATAGCTACTTTTGCGCAGAAGCAAACTGGTTCTATCGCTGCTCTTTTTGAGAGGAGAGGAAAGTCCGGGCAACATAGAGCGACACGCTTCCTAACGGGAAGGCTGCTATGGAAATAGTAGACAGAAAGTGCCACAGAAAATATACCGCTTTTCGGAGTAAGGGTGAAAACGTAAGGTAAGAGCTTACGGTCTTGTATGGTGACATGCATTACGGTAAACCTCGTGTGTTGAAAGACCAAATAGGTTGCGAAAATCGAAGGCTGCTCGTCTTCTTTCAATGTATTGGAATTCGTAATGGGTAGGTTGATTGAGTTTGTCAGCGATGGCAAATCTAGATAAATGATAGAAATTCCACTTCGGTGGTCTACAGAACCCGGCTTACAAGGTTTGCTTCTTTTTCGCTAATTGCCAAAAAAAACTTATATTGATTTTCATAATTGAAAAAATAGCATAATTCTCTATTTATGAGTACGATTTTAATCATTGATGATGAGCGCGCCATCAGAAGTTCGTTGCGTGATATCTTGGAATATGAAGATTATACGATTTTAGATGTCGACAATGGCCGGGATGGATTAGATATTCTAAAAAAGGAAAAAATAGATCTTGTTCTGTGTGATATCAAGATGAATACGATGGATGGGATGGAAGTGTTGGCGGATGCCCACCAAAGCAGTCCCGATATTCCCTTCATAATGATCTCCGGACATGGTACGATTGAAACCGCTGTTGAAGCTGCGAAAAAAGGAGCATTTGACTTTTTAGAAAAGCCACTGGACCTAAATAGGTTATTGATCACGGTTCGAAATGCATTGGATAAAAGTTCCCTAGTCACGGAAACTAAAGTCCTGAAACGAAAAGTTAGCAGTTCGAAAACGAAAGATATATTAGGTGAATCTGGGGCTATCAAACGTATTAAGGAAACAATTGACCGTGTTGCACCAACTGAGGCTCGCGTATTGATTACTGGTGCGAATGGTTCGGGAAAAGAATTGGTTGCGCGTTGGTTACATGAGAAATCAAATCGCGCACAAGGCCCATTAATCGAAGTGAACTGTGCGGCAATCCCTTCTGAATTAATTGAATCAGAGCTATTTGGTCACGAAAAAGGATCTTTCACATCGGCTATTAAGCAACGTATTGGAAAATTTGAACAAGCTAGTGGCGGAACATTGTTTTTAGATGAGATTGGTGATATGAGCCTTTCGGCGCAGGCAAAAGTATTAAGAGCGCTACAGGAACATAAAATTACGAGAGTGGGGGGCGATAAAGAAATTGATGTCAATGTACGTGTGGTTGCTGCGACCAATAAGGACTTATTGAAAGAAATTGAAGATGGTAATTTCAGAATGGACTTATATCACCGTCTTTCTGTTATATTGATCCATGTACCTGCATTAGTTGATCGCGTTGATGATATTCCTTTATTATCTACTAATTTCTGCGAAGAGATCTGTATGGAGTACGGAATTCCCGTTAAGGATATCACTGCTGCAGCCATGAAAGAGTTAAGCCATCTTCCTTGGACGGGCAATATTCGCGAGTTAAGAAATATGATTGAACGTTTAATTATTTTGAGCGACAAGTCTATTACCGACAAAGATGTCATTGCCTTTGCCAATCCTTCGCGCGAACCGGTAAATGGTGTAGCCCATGAAAAAGGTACAACAAATTATGGATTAGATATGGACTCCTTTGATTCATTCCAAGATTACAAGGATCATGCTGAGAAAGAATTTATAAAATATAAGTTGGAAAAAAATAATTGGAACGTCTCCAAGACAGCGGATGATTTAGATATTCAACGTAGTCATCTTTATAGTAAAATAGAAAAGTTCGGTCTGAAAAGAGATTAATAGCCGAATAAAATTTTAGTTATCCATTAGCTGTCCATGATTTTTTAGGGCAAACTGGACAATCGACACAAAAAAAAAGAGATTCCTCAAGGAATCTCTTTTTTTATACATCAACAGCAATTTGGGAATTGTGCCGTAAAGTTCTGGCTACTGTGTTTTTAAAATAGCTTCAACATTCGCAACTGATATTTCCGTATAATTATTGATATAATCATTGCTTGCCGGTAATTCTTCTTTTTTATGCGTTGAAAGTACGGCTACAACTTTCATATTAGCATTTTTAGCTGCAGTAATACCGGAAAAAGAATCTTCAAAAACGATACAGCGGTCGGTTGAAATTTGAAGATTTTCTGCCGATTTTAGGTAAACTTCAGGATGAGGTTTATGTAATTTCACGTCTTCGCTGCTTAGTGTGGAAGAGAATAGGTGCCGTATATTCAATTCGTCTAGAATTAAATCCATGTTCTCCCGGGGAGCAGATGTCGCTACAGCAAGCTTAAAACCTTTTTCTTTTAAGGCTGTTAAAAATTCAATTAACCCCTTGATAGGTGCTACATGGTCTTTGTAAATTACCCTAAAAAGCTGCTCTTTTTCAAATTCAAGCGTGCGCAGTTCTTCAGAAGAAATTGGACGTTTAAAGAAATGTTGCATAATATAACTATTGTGCTTACCATACATGTGCTGTTCAAATTCCTCCTCTGTAGCTTGTTGTACATTGTGGTTTTTAAAAAAAGCTCTAAAGGCTTGTGCGTGGAAAGGATTGGTGTGACTTATAACACCGTCCATGTCAAATATCGCTGCGTATTCTGTCATTGGGCTAATATACAATAATTGCCTTGCTTCGGCGGATTACACACATTCATATTCTGGTAAATATTTTCATTTGTTTAGAGAAAGCTAAGGTTAAAACGGCCTCTATCACTACTGCTTACTTCGTTATGAAATTGAAAAAATTCCTCATAATTACTAGCAGGATAGGTGCCTTCAAAAAGCTCCAATTTTCTGTAAGTGAAGAGTTTATTGTCTTTTATTTCTGATCTAAACTCATACTTACCAAACGATTTTTCAATGATTTTCTTTTCAGGGACTACTGTTTTAAGTATATTTTCAGGAAGAATAATGCTAATGCTGTCAACATCGGTAAAACCTCTTTCAATAAAAATATCTTCTGTTCTATTTTTGCTGTCAGGAATATTGGAATATGAGTTGAATAAATTAGGCTGGATCAAAAGTTTATTGCCATTTTTCACAGCATAATTTTTAATGAAAATATCCAGGTGCTCTTCAATAAATGGATTATCTTCTTTGTGTTCAATATAATTTATCCGGTTGAAATTGATATTGTCTATATTGTAATATTCAGTTAGAAGTTTATTCTTGTCATTATTGCTAGCCAAAAGTACATCCATATGGTTTGCATATTGAGTTCCGTAGAACTTGGTGTTTAGCGAACCTTGTATATTCCCGTCTTCTGAAAGTTTTAGATCGGCGTAGCGAAGCTGAAGATTGGTTGAATTTACGTATTTAGGAGTATGCATAATAACTCCACCATTTTCAGTGCAGGCAACGACATCTCTATCGTCGGTAAAATCGCTGAGAAAACCAAATGGAAGGTTTTGGCTTGTACATTCTAGCCAAGTTGTATCATTTTTAAACGGAATACATAATATGACGTGATTTCCGTCTTGAGCGTTCGCAAAGGTTTTATTGAAACTTTCTTTGCGTCTTCCGGCTTCGACGATGCAATAATAGGATGGGATATTGACGGCCGACAGCATACTTTGCATGTAGTTGACTAGCGCTTTACAATCGCCATACCCCAGACGGTCTACTTCTGAAGCAGGAAAGGGCTCTAAGCCTCCAATGCCTATCTGAATACTGATATAGCGTGTGTTTTTTTGTAAGTAATCGTATAGAATTTTTGCTTTATCCTTGTCTGAACTGGCATTTTTGGTCAATGCAATAAATTTTTGTTTGGAGGCTTCGGTTAGGTCTTGTTTCTTATTTAGCAAACTGTTGGATACCCAGTTACCGAATTCTTTCCAGTCTGAGAAATTTCCTTCTTTCCCGTAGTAAATGAAATTTTTGGGAACAATGAGTACATTCGTTTTTTTAAGACTGGAGTTGGGACGATATGATTCTTCCTTTCTTGCCGCTATCTGTTCCACATTCCACGTCTTGCTCTCGGTCTTTTCATTTTTTTCTTGTTTTGCAGTTCCACTGTAATTCTTTGTTTCTATTCGATAGTCTGTGCCAATTGGTGCGATAAATTGGAAACTGCTTTTTTCTACGGACACATTGTTGGAGACCTCCGGAGTCCAAGATGGAATGATCAAGTTTTGCTTGCTTCTGACCTCGTATTGATATTCGATGGTATAGGGATAGCTGTGGTAGTTTGGGACATATAATTTTACTCGGGAATCGGCAAACATCGTACTGTTGTCAACAGCGCTAATATCCTTAAAATCTTTCGTTGAAATTTTCTTTTGCAATATGCCCATTTCGTTATAGATCGCTCCCTTGATGCTTCTGATCTCAGTGGATTTATCATAATACACCGGAAGCGTGGCATAACGGTCTCCGTTTTTATTGTACACGGTAATGGCACAAGTTGTCGTGGTGACAACTTGTTCGGGAGATTTTATTTCTACCACAGTTTTATCATTGCGTACAGTCGCTACTGCTCTGCTTTTTAATGTACTGGGAATATTAGCAACGTCATAGTTTTCTTGCGCAATCGCAAGGATCGGAAGCAGGATGTATAGTAAGTTGACGAATAGAATTTTCATTTTTTACTAATTAATTTTAGATCTACTTTTTGTTGTTGAATGATACGGGAATATAATTCTTTGAGTGAAAAATATTCATCGACCGAAAATAGGGGTTTGTTGAACGTGAGGCTCTGTAGGATTTCGATTTTGTTGCCATCAGTTTGGCTGACATATTTATATTTTGCAGTGGACTCAGGCAGCGCTAAGGACACATTTTGAGGCTTTTCAACAATTTCATACTGATCTGGGATTGTTAACCTGACTGCGTACAATGTTTTGGATTTAAAGCCCATGTCGACGGGGTAGGTTCTTTCCTGCGCCTTAAATGGGTTGTGGGAGATCCTGTCAATAATAGTTGGAGCCAAAACGATCTCACCTTGTCCCGTCTGTTTGGAAACATCCGCGACGACATCGAATTCTTCTATCAACGTTTGGTCAATATCCTCAAGGTTTTGGATACTCGACTTTATCAGTGTAATGTTGGGCATTTCTTCGTCCATTTTTTCCCAATATTCTTCCAAAGAATTAAATTTAGCAATATGTTGACGCTTTAAGAATGCTTTGTTGCCGCTACTGCTTATGGTTAATTTTCCCTTAATTTTTGATTGTTCATCTAAAGCTCCTTCCAAGACATAGTTTACTTCGGAAAATTCTGTCGCTACAAGTGGGAACCAATTTGAGCTTTTTTTAGAATAGATGATTCTTCCCCGTTCATTTAAACATTGTAAAGGCAATTCTCCAAAAGGCAAATAAGCATTAGTGGCATCTAATGTATATTTTACGCCATCGATATCCACGCAAGCGATGACGTAGTCAAAGTCAGATAATACAGGAAAAAGCGCATTAGGCGTACCGTTTCGGCGAGTCGAGAGAATGACGGGGTATGCCTCCAGGTCTGCAGCCATCAAAGCGGTTACTAACGCTAAATTAATATCCCCAATATTCCCATTCCTTTTTTCTAGTGCTTTTTCAACGCCTGTTTCTGCATATTTGCCTAAATGATTATTCCATTTTATTTGTTTGTTGATATAGTTATATACCTTTTTTGCTTTTTCAAGTTTGCTATCATTAGACGATATAATTGTTGCTAAACTGGATTTGAATACATCTGTTTTTTTTAATTGACCACCAAAGGTCTTTTCATTCATCAGGTCTATATCGACGTCTTTCCAAGTTTTGCTAAATGTCTTCTTACTACCCGTGCTCGGATAAAAAATCGATTCAAGTTCATAATAAATTGCAGATTTAAAATTGGTGGGGGAAGTCATGTAATCCTCTTCGATAAATGCCGGAATGTTCTTCATTGTATAGGTCAATTTTGAACAATCCATTCTTAGACCATCTAGAAAAATATACTCTCTCAATACTTCACCTTTTTGATCAGTAAGTTTATAAGGTCCACGTAAAGCTACATTGTATGTGAAAGAAGCAGGTATAATTGCAATGTATTGACTTTGTATTTTAGGAAGATCATCTTGAAATTCCCATGTCTTAAAATTAAATAAGTCCTGCTCTAGCGTTCGATAAGATACTTCAATGATAGATCCTTCTTTAATATTCGGAAGCGTGAATTTATTAAGGTCCAGATGTGCTGAATAATTTTCTTTGAAAACTTTTTTATTTTCAAGCGCTGTTGTCTCTATTTTACCGTTTTCTAAGTTATATGTAACAGCCTTTAATTCATCAAAGTAGTCGCGTATATAATTTCCACGTTTATAAGATGGAATTTCAAAATTAGCTTTTTTAAATCCTTCTTTGTCTATGATGCGGATTAGTACATGGTATTCATGAAGAAGTTTGATACGGTTATCATAATCATCCACGAAAACAGAGCTTTGACCAAACTCATTCAGAACGATAGCATGGGCATTGCTATCCAAATCTGTACGTGAGAAATCCGAAATAGAAACTTTACCAAAATCGAAATTTTGGGCTACACTATTTGTATAAATAGAAAATATTAAAAATAGCGTTAAAAACTGGCGCATAACTATAGGTGTAATAATTCACAAATATAAGTTTTTAGCCAAAATTAAACGATAATTCAGGATAATTATTTATCTAACTGCAAAAGATTGTTTATAATTTCAGTGATATTATCGATATCCTCACCATCTTCCAGCATCGAGAATGCTAGATAGGTGGCATATATTTCTGGGCTGAATTTCACGTGCTTATCAGCGATAAATCTATCGATCTGTTCTTCATTGCATTCAAAATGAATGTTTTGTAATTCATTGAAAAGATTAGTCGAAATTGTCTGATGATTTTCACCACAGGCAAAACCTGCAATAATATGGAATAGAAACTTATCGGTTATTTCGTCATCTTCCTTTTTAAACATAGCACGAATATGCTTATAATCGAATTTAGTTTTTGCACTATTCACAATAGTATCCCAAATCTGATATTCTGCTTTTGTCTCCATAGCTCGTTTTAAATTTATAATGGTATACCTAATATAGTAAAAATAATTTGACTTTTGGCAAGGAACATGAAACTTATGAGCTATCCTGACTTGATGAGATAGGCTGATTATTCGTAGATTAACTATTGGGGATGTGAATTGAAGCCAAATCGCTTTTAAAATATACCTTAATGAATGTTTTTTCTTTTTTTGCTAGCTGTGGCGATAGAATGTTATGGAAACCTTTGTTTGGTGCGATGATAATTTAAAATTAATAGTTGGATTCGATTTTTTTAGTAATTTAAGCGGGAAAATGAAATGGTTTAGATGACCTAATTTATAATTATGATAACACGAATAGTAATGATCATTGTGCTATTTTGCCTATCAAAGGCTGGACTTGGCCAACAGGTGAATATAGATAAAATTCGAAGGGAATATGCGGGAGCTGTAAAGGATGAGGATCTATGTGAACATAATTTAAAGGTGCTAATTGAGGGAGCCAAATCACCTACTGAGAAAGTATACTTGGCAGCTTATCAGATCCTTTTAGCTAAACATATCGGTAATCCATTTAAAAAAGTTGGACAGTTTAAAGCGGGTAAAAATTATTTGGAAGAAGTGATAAAAGAAAATCCCAATCATATTGAAGCGCGGTTTATACGGTGGAGTGTACAGGTACATGCACCTTCTTTTTTGGGTTATAACAATAATATTCTTGAAGATAAAAACTTCCTTGTTAAAAATCTGTACAAATTACCGAATGAGGAAGCCAAATCTATTATTTATAACTATTTAAAAGGCGCGAATCCTTACCTCAAAGGTGCACAGATATTTAGTTCAACCGAATTAAAAGAGTTAGCTCAATAGACGTTAAAGGTTGTTAATTTGAAACGCCTAAGGTGTTTTGGCTAGAATATTGTGTATCTTGCTATATGAATTAATTCAACATCTACAAAAAGAGTATATCATGAAGAATTTAGTTTTTCCAATGTCAGTATTGACGGCCAGTTTGTTTGTTATCGGATGTGGCGTCAGCAAAAAACAATATGCTGGCTTACAGTCGGACTACAATAAATTACAAACAGAGCATAGTCAGTTAAACAAGCAATATCAAGACGGGCAGCTTCAAATAGCGGAAGGTCGCACGAGAATTAAGAGTTTAGAGGATCAGCTAGCCACCGAAAAACAAAATAATGCTGATCTGCGATCTGCCTATGTTGCTTTGCAGAAGTCGTTAGATAATAGTATTAATCAGAATTCACAGGGAAATATTAATATTTCCAAGTTGGTTGACGAAATTAACGCTTCAAACAAATACATCAAACATCTGGTAGAAACGAAGAATAAATCCGACTCTTTAAATCTAGTATTATCAAACAATTTAACTAGATCGCTTAGCCGTGAAGAGTTGCAGGAAGTTGATGTACAGGTCTTGAAAGGGGTGGTTTATATTTCACTTGCCGATAATATGCTTTACAAATCCGGCAGTTATGAAATTAACGATAGAGCAGATCAGACATTGAGTAAAATTGCAAAGATCATTCAGGACTATAGAGATTATGAAGTATTGATTGAAGGTAATACCGATACCGACCCGATTTCAAAACCTAATATTCGTAATAACTGGGATTTAAGTACCCTAAGAGCTTCTTCTGTGGTACAGGCTTTACAGAATAAATATGGTGTGGATCCAAAACGCTTAACTGCGGGCGGTAGGGGAGAATATAACCCTATAGCGGACAATTCCACAGCGCTCGGTAAGCAACGGAATAGAAGAACACAAATTATTATAACCCCAAAATTGGATCAATTTATGGAATTAATTGATAAAGCTCCAGAAGCTACAGAAGTTCCATCAGCGCAATAATTTGGATTAGATAGAATAAAAAAATCCTTTCNNGAAAGGATTTTTTTATTCTATCCAAAGAATTTAGTCGGGTCAAAACCGTGCTCTTTCAATACATCATCTGGTACACCATTCCAGACGCCAGGTTTATTTCCGGCATAGCCAATATCTTTTATACCCATTTCGCTCGTGTAAAATCCCGAAGAAGTAAGATTACGCATCAAGGAGAAAAATGCAGCACCTTGTTTCATCTCTGGTTTTGCCAACTCGGGATAGGCAATATCGTCTACTAACGCAAGCTGATCCTTTTCACTGCATTTGATGAAAACTGTACCATAGCGCTTTTTGGATTGGAGGTCTAGCCAACGAAGTCCACCGCGCATGGGGATTTTATTGTCGGGCAAATCTTTGACAATAAACTCGATAAAATCGGGTACACCAGCTTCCGATGCACTGCCAGACTTACTGTCTTTGGGTATAATAATATCAGCCAATACAGTTATTGTCGCCATTTCATGTTCATCAAAGAACTTTTCAGCGTATAGTTGTTCTGTGCGTTCGTATTCAAAATCCTGTACTCCAGGTAATTTTTTACTATTGTCTGCCGCAGCATTTTTAGCATCTTTTGAATTGCAAGCTGTGGTTAAAAGACCAGATCCAGCTGCAATTAATCCTAACGCTCGTAAAGATTCTCTTCTATTCATGCGTTTAACCGTTTAATTTTTTCTTTTCTTGAAGTATATATTCTGCTGTTCGCATCGATAAAGCGAGTATTGTCCAGGTCAGATTTTTGTCCCCTTGTTGTACAAATGGCCCAGCATCAACCACATAGAGATTTTTACAATCGTGCGCCTGCCCCCATTTGTTCAAAACAGAAGTCTTAGGGTCGTTACCCATTCTTGTGGTTCCACCTTCATGAATAATTTTTCCTGGAGCTTCCAGTCCATATAAGGTGTCGGCTCCTGGGATTTTTGATGTGATCACAGCGCCCATTTCATGCATAATCGATTGAAATGTCTCTTGCATGTGTTTCGCTTGTGCTATTTCTTCATTTGCCCATTTATAGTTGAAGCGTAGCACCGGAATGCCAAATTTGTCGACTTTATCTGGATCTATCTCACAGTAATTGTCTTTTCTTGCCAATGCCGTTCCCCTTCCGGCCATACCGACATTTGCACCATAATAGGTGCGGAAATCTTCTTTTAGAGCTGTGCCATAACCACCTTTGGCTTTTCCGTTTCCATCTGAATTTTTGGCGATATCGTTTACTTTCGGTACCCAGTTCAAAAATCCGTAAGAAGGCATATGTAAACCGCCTCCATATTCGATGTGATAGCCTCTAGGAAAGTTTAACTTAGCATTATCTTCCCACCAGGGGGAATAGATATGCACACTGCCTACACCATCCTCGTTATAGCGCTTCCGGTCAAGTAACTGTGGCAAAAATCCCGATAAGCTGGCTCCTGTAGAATCGTGGAGATATTTTCCAACTAAACCGCTGCTATTACCAACACCACCAGGATGCGATTTTGATTTGGAATTTAGCATAATTCGCGCACTTTCACAGGCACTCGCACCCAAAATAACGGTTTTACCCTTAACAGTATATTCCTGTAAATCCTTGGTATTTACATAAGAAACACCAACGGCAATCCCTTCATCATTTGTAATGACTTCTCGTACCATCGCATTGTCAATTACTTTTAAATTACCGGTTTTCATTGCTGGAATAACGAGACAAGAAGATGAAGAAAAGTCCCCGTAGACCTTACATGCACGACCGCATTGACCGCAATAGAAACAGGTTCCACGATCCTTAATGTCTTTCGACACTTCTGTCAGTACAGCGCCTCTCCCAGGAATCACTGGAACCCCTGCTTTTTTAGCGCCTTTTGCAATGTACAATTCGTTTAGACGTGGTTTGGGCGGTTTCATAAAAATTCCATCTGGTTCGTTATGAATACCCTCTACCGTTCCATATATACCGATCATGCGGTCTACACGGTCGTAAAAAGGCTTAACCTCCTCATAGGTAATAGGCCATTCTTCAGTAACTCCATCTTTGGGCTTAAAATCGTCAGGGCCCATGCGTAATGAAATTCGACCCCAGTGATTCGTTCTTCCGCCAAGCATGCGGGCTCTAAACCATTCAAATTCTGTTCCCGCTACTTTGCTGTAGGGTTCACCTTCGATTTGCCAGCCGCCGAAGGCCGCATCAAAATCCCCGAAAGGTCTAGTAGTACCTGCGCCCCTTCTTGGAGATTCCCAAGGCCAGCGTAGTTGCAATGAATCTTTTGCTGGATCATAAAAAGGACCTGCTTCCAGCATCAATACTTTAAGTCCCGCATGCGCAAGTATATAACCTGCCATGCCACCACCTGCGCCGGAACCAACTACGATGGCGTCAAATAATTCGGGATTTTCTTTAATTTGATAATCTGACATAATTAAATGAAGTAATTAATTGAGGGGCCTATGCGATACGTCTGCCATGAAGCTTAATTCTGTAAATGAAAGGTTCAATTAATTTAATGGTTATTATTTCATGTTTAAAATCATTGTGAATATATTGATAAAAATTTGTTTTTTTTAATTTAATTTATCGATTTAGCAGATTTTAAACAAAGAATATGGGATTGTTACAAAAAACGCGTTGTTTCTTTAAATTTTACAATGGTTAGTAGCATAAGCGAAGCGTAGTGCATTGGAGCAAAATAGAAGCAGCTGCCATTTATAGGTTGGCTAGCTGGACGACTTTGTTTACATAAATTTCTTCTAGAAATACTTCATCATGCGAAATAACAAGCAATGTTCCCTTATAAAGCTGAATTGCTTTTGTCAGAATGAGGATATTTTGAATATCTAAATTATTTGTTGGTTCATCAAGTATAATCAAATCGGGCGATTGTTGTTTAATAGTTAGACTACATAATATCAGCCGCATTTTTTCACCGCCGCTCAATTGTTGACATTTTTTATCCCACTCATCCCTTCCAAATAGAAAGCGATTGAGTCTGATTTTAATTTCATGTTCGGGCAATGCTTGAGTATTATATTGCTGAGCTTGTTCATAGATGCTCAAATGCGGAGATAGGATGGAATATGTCTGGTCTAAGTAGATCGATTCAAACGATTGTTGTTCAATTTTTCCCTGTTCAGGCACTAATTGATTAAGAAGGAGTTTAACCAATGTCGTTTTACCAGACCCATTCTGGCCCTGTAGTGCGATGCGATCTCCACTGAATAATTGAAAGCTTATATTATCTTTCCACAGCTGCTGCGAGCCATAGCTGAAATTGATGTTTTCTGCTTTTACCATACTCTTTCCTGTGGGAAAAGTACTGTTTCCTAAATCTATTTTAATTTCATCCAATGCCGATTGCGAGCCCCGGAGCTCGTGCAGATCGGATCTGATACCTCCGATTTTGTACTGATGTACACTCTTTATTTTTGCGGTGCTCTTTTCAGCATTATTTCGTAGCGTATTCATCATTATACGCGCCACACCAGCTTTTTCCTGCTTTTTTTGTCCCCGGTTATTTAATCTATTTTGACGTTCGATTGTTTCCCTTTCTTTCTCCTTCGCAATTTTTATCGCTTTTTCCTTGTGATGGATATCTTGTTGCAAAGCATGACGCTCACCTTCTTTTTGAGCCTTGTAAAAGGAGTAATTACCTCCGTATCGCTTAATGCCATTGGGTGTCATTTCGGCCATATCGTCCAATAGATTAAGCAGCGTTCTGTCATGGCTTACAACGATCAGTGTGCTGTTAGTTGATTGGATCCAATTGTATAGATTTTTTTTGCTATCCATATCCAAGTGGTTGCTTGGCTCGTCTAGGAGAATGAGTTCGGTTTGATGAACCTGGATTCCGGCCAACAAGACTTTTGTTTGTTGTCCGCCACTAAGTGAAGACATTTTTTGTGTCAGTTGGATGTTAGGCAGATTCCATAGCGAGAAGGCCTCTTGGCAACGCTCTTCCAAATTCCAATCATCCTGAAGTGTATTGAAATTTTCTTCAGAGGCGTCGCCCGCTAATATGGCATCAAGTGCAGCTAATTTTTTGTCAATTTTAAGTGCTTCAGCAACTGTCTTTTTCTCAAATTGTCCAACGACTTGGGTGACATAGTAGGAATTGGCGACGGACTGTATGCTCCCGCTGCTTGGAAAGAGTTCTTTGGCAATCAGTCGCAATAAAGTTGATTTGCCCACGCCATTGTGGCCAATCAATGCTATTTTCTCTTGCGCGTATATGTACAGACTTATGTTCTCAAACAATAAATCTTTATTCGGATGTATATAAGAAAGTTGTTGTATGGAAAGCATGTTGAAATTCTTTAAATGTTAGAAAAGACCAATTGCAAGGATATTGTCAATGGATGGTATTTATTTCGTTCTAAAGAATTTTAATCTTACATACAGTTTTTGATACTATTGAGGAAGTACAAAGATAGCGTTTATATTTTGATGTCGTAAAAATTTTCGATAAATAGTCAAATTGTTTATTTTTCTACTAATTGCTTCAGACAAATTGTAATTTTGAAAAAACGACACTTGTGAATAAAATTCTTCTTATAGATGACGAAGATAAGCTTCGGAAATTGCTAGCCAAAATTATTAGCCTGGAAGGTTTTGATGTCATTGAGGCTGCTGATATTAAATCCGGATTAAAAAAGCTTGAAGCCAGTGAAGTGGATGTGGTGCTTTGTGATGTCAAACTACCTGATGGTAGTGGCGTTGAAACCGCTAAATTAATTAAAGAGCGGTATCCCATTGTAGAGATTATCCTATTGACGGCATATGGAAATATCCCGGACAGCGTGCAGGCAATAAAAAATGGTGCTTTCGATTACATTACGAAAGGAGATGATAATAATCGTATTATACCACTTCTTTATAAAGCCTGTGAAAAGGTTGCGTTGGCTAGAAGAGTGCAGCAGTTGGAAAAAAGATTAGGAGATAAGCTTTCATTCGATAAGATTATTGGAAATTCCACTGCTATAAAGACCGCTATTGGATTAGCACAAAAAGTTGCTATTACAAATACAACGGTCTTACTCACTGGTGAAACGGGCACTGGTAAGGAGGTTTTTGCACAGGCTATCCATCAGGCGAGCGCTAGAAGAGAACGTAGTTTTGTCGCTATCAACTGTGCGGCATTTACAAAGGATTTGCTTGAAAATGAGTTGTTTGGTCATAAATCTGGCGCTTTTACGGGGGCAAATAAAGATCAACGTGGCCTGTTTGAAGAAGCGCACCTCGGTACTATTTTTCTGGATGAAGTGGGTGAGATGGCGTTGGAACTTCAGGCCAAGATTCTCCGTGTTCTGGAAACCGGCGAATTTTTAAAAATCGGCGACTCTAAACCAACTTACGTAGATGTACGAATTATAGCTGCGACTAACAGAAATCTCCACGAGGAAATTGCTTCTGAACATTTTAGAAGTGATCTATTTTACAGGTTGTCTGTTTTTACCGTTGAATTACCACCACTGCGTGAGCGTGTTCAGGATATTGCGCCCCTGGCAAAATATTATGTTGATATCTTTGCTTTAAAATCCAACTTGAAACCTTTGGAGATGACCACAGCATTTGTGCAGGCATTGGAAAGTAATGTATGGCGGGGAAATATCCGCGAACTGAAAAATGTGATTGAACGCAGTGTGATTTTAAGTGAGGGGGGCGTACTGGATGTTCAGAGTCTTCCCTTCGTGCAACGTGATTTTAGAGAAGGGGCAGGTATTTTATCAAACTTTTCAATGTCCGATATGGAGAAGCGGCATATAGCGCGGGTTTTGAAACATACAAATGGAAATAAAGCGGAAGCTGCTCGATTGTTAGAAATTGGTATAGCTACCTTGTACCGAAAAATTGAAGAATATAAAATCCAATGAAACTTAAAGCTAAGCTGACTTTTTGGGTAGGTTTTTTATTTTTCATGATTTTGCTGCTTGCGATAGTGAGTGGGTATTATGTTTATCGGTTAAAAAAAGATACAAATAACATTTTAGTCGACAACTATAACACGGTGCATTACTCCAGGAATATGCTGTTGGCGTTGGAAGATTTTCGTACCAGCAACAAGAGTGTTCAGCTATTTGAATATAACTTAAGGCTCCAAAATCGTAATATAACCGAGCGCGGGGAACAGGAGGTAAATGAACGTGTAAATCGTCACTTTTTGAACTTAAAAGAGGATACGAAAAATGTGAGCGTATTGGCTGACTTACGGAAAGATATATTCCATTTAATGTATCTGAATATGCAGGCGATCGAACACAAAAATGATGTCGCCAATGCAACAGCAGAGAAAGCTATATTGGCGATCTCCATTGTTGGCGCAATCTGTTTTATGATTGCGTTTGTATTGTTGATCAATCTCCCCATCGCCATTGCAGGCCCAATGGTACAATTAGCCGATAGTATTAAACAGATTGCTGCTGGGAACTACAAAATGAGACTCCATTTTAAGCGACGGGACGAACTTGGAGCGGTGTCAAAATCATTTAATACAATGGCTCAAAAACTTGAGGAGTATACAGACAGTAATTTGGGTAAGATTTTACAGCATAAAAAGAGAATCGAAGCTCTTATCGATAATATGCATGATGCTGTCATAGGGATCGATGAAGAAAAAACAGTGCTTTTTGCGAATACGCCCGCTTGTTTAATTTCGGGGTTAAAACTTGTTGAACTTGAGGGGGAAAATTTGGAAGAAATTGCATCAGTTAATGATTTGATTAAAAACCTTCTCAACAAAATTAACTCTTTGCATCAAGAGTCTGGTCATCTAGGGATGTTTCAGGTGTGTGTTGCAGGAAAACAAAACTATTTTGATTTAGAGGTCATTGATATTAATATTGTTCCAACAGGAGAGGAGGGGGCTCAATTTATCGGACAATTTATTTTGCTGAAGGATGTAACCCGTTTCAAGGAGCGTGATGTAGCGAAAACGAATTTTATTGGAACGGTCTCCCATGAATTGAAAACACCTATCGCTTCAATACGCATGGGAATCCAATTATTAGAAAATAAAAGGATCGGAGATTTAAATCAAGAACAACAAGATTTGCTCGAAGGCATTGCCGATGATACAGCGCGGCTTCTCAAGATTACGGGGGAACTTTTGGATATTGCACAGGTGGAGAGTGGTGCGATTCAGATGAGACTGACCGAAGCAGCTATCGAATCGATTGTAGACTACGCATTACTAGCCAATCGGTCGATGTTTGAGCAAAAGCAAATCCGGATAGACGTAGAATTGGAAAGGAATTTGCCGATGGTCCTTATCGATAGGGAAAAAGCCGCATGGGTATTAACGAATTTATTGTCCAATGCAATTCGATATTCCGATGTGGGGGGAGTGATCGCCATTGCTGCCAAAAGAATGGGAGCAAGGGTACTTTTACGGGTTGAGGATCATGGGCAAGGAATTCCAGCGCAATATTTAATGAAAATTTTTGATCGCTACTTCCGTGTTCCAGGAAGTACAAAAGAAGGAACAGGTTTAGGATTGAGCATAAGCAAAGAATTTATCGAAAGCATGGGTGGAGAAATTGATGTACAAAGTGTTTTGGGAAGTGGAAGTACATTTTTTGTTTATCTTCCGATTGCTCCGCCTAGGCCATCGGCCTAAAACCATCAACCTATCTTTTTCCTTCCAAAAGCGCATTGAAAGATCTAGCGGCTTGCATTGCAGAGGCCGCAAGATAGGCACCCGCTAAAGTTTTATTTCATTGTCATCAATAAGTTTTGCGTCGCGCGTATTCTTTTGTACTGCGATTGCTGAGAATATACTCAATGAAAAGGACATTGCGTAAAATCCTTTCTCACTCAAAAGCAGTTCTGCATTCCATAGGCCTACAGTCAACAGAACAACGGCTACAATTGTTGCAAACCAGCTTAAACCATAGTACAATTCGGTAACGGCGAGCCCTTCGGCTTTATCTCTGACACTTTTTTGAACAGAGATAACCGCAAACAGGGCAAACAGTAAAATCGTGAAATAATATCCTTTTTCATTCAATGCCATTGTTGCATTCCATAAGCCTACGCAATAGCCAACAGTTCCAACCAATAATGCAGTCCATGACGCACCGATAAATGCCCCTGTTGGTTTAAATGGATTTCTTTTGTTTAAATCTCTTTGAGTTTTTTTTTCGTCAATCATGTTTTTTAGCGGTTCCATAATTTTCTTTTTTTAGTTTTAAAATGTTGTTGTTTTCTTATCCAAATATCTATAGTATTCAATTAGTTTTAAACTTATCTTTATAAGAATACTGACGATATAATTTTGTTTCATATATTTATTTAATGCGAATTTTTAAACGATGATAGATCCAATATCAGACTTACTATTATTGCTTGATAATGATGATAAGAAGAGTTTTAAAGCTTTTCTGAAACGTAAAAACAAGCGAAATGATGTAAAAAATGTCAGATTGCTAGAAATTATAGAAACTGACGATATAAATAAATTAAAAAAATTGTATGATCCTACTAAAAATCGGAATGCTTACCATGCCTTGAGAAAAAGGCTTCATGAGAGTCTGTTGTTTTTTCTTTCCAACAAGGTTTTTGAGCGAGACAATAGCGAGGCGCATGAAGCACTGAAATTGTTTGTTGTTGGCCGTTTCCTATTGGAAGGCCAGTTTACTAAGATTGGGTTTAAATGTCTTCAGCGAGCAGAAGACAAAGCGCTTCATCTTGAACAGTTTAGTTTGTTGAACGAAATCTTACAAACTAGGCTACAATATGCTCATTTAGACGCAACTGTTCATGTGGAACTGCTTGTCGGAAGGCTTGTCGAAAATCAACAAAAATTGCAGCAAGAAGCGAAATTTCAGATTGCTTATGCTTTGTTGCGCGCTGAATTGCAGAATATTCATTTGAGGGCAAAAATAGTTGATCTCAATAAGTTGATTTCAGATACGTTGAGTAAATACCGTATTTCCTTGGATGATCTCTTGTCATTTAAATCACTTTATCAACTCTTGTATATCGCAAATGAGTATGCTGCAATACATCAAAACTATGCGCTGGTTCGTTCTTTCTTAAAAACGGCAGATAATTTTCTGTTTAAGCATCCGGAGCAGGCATTCCTTCAGTTATTTTACTATCTGCATATTTTGTATTATCTGGCAAATTTCAATTTGCGGAATGGTTTTTTTAAGGAAAGTTTGATGTATTTGGAACGGATGGATGTAGTTTTGTCGCAGGGAAGCCCTGCTTTTCGAACGCAGTTTCAGCTACGGTGCCAATTGTTGAAGGCATTGAACTTTCATTACCTTGGCGATGGCGCAGAAGGTCTTGCGCTGTTAAAGAAAGGGATCAACCAATCAATAGCAAAATCAAGTGAGGTTGATCTGGCGGATCTACAATTATGTTTGGTCATGTTTTTAACCCAATTCCGCGATAAAACTGCTTTAGTTGAACTTCAAAAATTGACTCGGACGGATGCCTGGTACGAGAAGAAAATGGGGATGTTATGGACTATTCGGAAGAGGCTGCTCGAAATACTGATCCACATTCAATTTGATCATATCGATTTGGCAACTTCGAAACTAAAAAGCTTTGTTCGCCGGTATAAAAAATACTTGATGACTGTCAATGAAAACAGAGTGATTGATTTTGCTAAATTGATTGAAAAATATCTTTTAAACCCTACCATTATTCACACAAAATCGTATCGTGCAGCTGTTGATGCTATGGTGAATCAAAAAGAAAATAAGGATTTATTCGTTATGGGGTTTGCTGCTTGGTTAAAGGCTCTTGTTACTTCTGGAAGCCCTTATCAGGTTTTGTTGGATTTGATCAAAGAATCTTACTCTATTTGTGTATAAAATCGCTCGAAGGATTTCCAATATTTATCTTTATAGATGCCATAATCGATTTGGAGTTTTTCCTCGTACTGTTCGATTAACTGATCAATGGTCATGGTGATTTTTCGGAATTCTGTACAGGCCAGATAAATTTCCCTTAGGTTATCAGCCGTTTCTCGGCCAATATTAAGAACGCCAATATCATCTGGAAGGCTGTTCATTAGTTCCTCTTCAAAATTATCCATTAAATCATAAGTTTCGCGATTTGGCATTCCTTGAGTTGTCGTTCCATCATAGCTAATTTTTAGCGTAACGATCCAAGGGTGAGATGCTTTTCCATCCCAGTCTAATAGCGTTGTATTGATAATAGCTAATATCGGTAGGTCGTTTTCTAATATACCTTCAAAAGCTGTATAGATGTCATCTGTGGAATGATGTCTTAGATCAGTGTATTTTTCCACAAATTCCTTTTCTCTCCAGATCAAATAGTCTTTTAGCTTGAGCAGTGGAATCAACTCTTCGGTTGCGAGATCTTTTGAAGTCACATTCAAGTTATCAATGGCTATGATAGAATTCAATTCACCCATGTAATTGTCGAGAAATATCTCTATTCCATGGGTGATACTAGCCTTGTTCTCTTCCGTATAATCGGGATGGACAATAACGATATCGACTTCATCAGGGAAGTATTTATGCTGAACAGGATAAAAATACATTTCATTAATGTCAAAGGAAAATCCGTACATTTTAATTTTGAATTTTTCCATATCCGCGATAGCAGGTTTTAATGCTGTAAATTTCCAGTGAGGCAGTGATGGAGCAGAAGCGATCAGAAGTTCTACGAAAGCAATATTTTTGATGACTCCATCAGGAGTGATGACAAGTTCTACTGTATCACTATCGTACATCCCAGTTAAGAAATACAGTTCCTTGCGAAGCGAATCGATCTTTGGTAAAAGCTTGCTGAAAAAATGCTGATCAATTTGTTCTCCACTCTTTACGATTTGAAAAAATGTCTGTTCGTTTTTTTTAAACCACTCCCAAAAATCTTGTACGGCGTCGTTTTCACTTTCTTTTTTACCAAAAATATTATTCAAAAATCTCATATTTAATAGCTATTCGATTGAATTATCAACTTTACGTATTTGTTTTTTCATTTATTATTCCATAGCCCAGCGGAGAAAAATGATTTGAATGAAGAATCAAGAATACCGCTGTTCCTAAATTTAATTATATAATTACGGTCCGGCAAGTGAATTCAAGTTTAAAATAATTGAACAAACAATTGTTATAGGAATTTGTTAGGGTATTGTTGGAATTATAAATTAAAATTGGTCTTATGAAATTTAGCAAATTAACATTTTGTCTATTGGCAACTACGTTCGCACTTTCCTTTTCTGCTTGTAAATCGGGTTTATCTGACGATAAATTAGAAGAAAAGATCGAAAATGCCCTTACTGGTCGTAAAACGATAGACGTTGAAGTTGAAAAAGGAAAAGTTATCCTAAGTGGTACAGTTGGTTCGGAAGATGAAAAGCAACAGGTGGAGTCTATAGCTAAAACAGCAGGTGATAAAGACATTAAATCTATTCAAAATGATATTATCGTTAGCGCTCCAGTCTCATCAACACCGGCGCCAATTGAGGTATCCAATAATGATGCGGTACTTGGTGCGGCGGTGAATACGTTTATGAAAGATTTTCCTTCCGTGCAGGCTAGTGTAAAAGATGGTGTGATCTCTGTTACAGGTACATTGGAACAACCAAAGATAATAACCTTAAAACAGGGACTGGATAATTTGAATCCTAAGAAAGTAGATCTAAGCGGTATTGTTGTCAAAAAATAAAATAAGAAACTATGTCATTGCAAGAAAAATATAAAGTTCTTTTAGATACGGCTCAATCTTCAGGTGTAAATGATCTGAATTATGCCGAAATGGATGGTGTATTGCAGATTCGGGGTACTGCACCTACTGCAGCTATAAAAAATAAGCTGTGGGAAATCTACGGCAATATAGATCCAAATTTCCAAACGGGAGATGTGGTCCTCAATGTGGATGTGGCTACAGAAGTGCCGGGAAGTCAGGTTAAAGTCATTACAGAAAATAGCAACTTGAATGTTAGAAAAGGGCCCGGTACAGATCAGCCTATTGTAGGCAAAGCCGCCAAAGGAGAAATTATCACTTTGATTAGTAAAGCGAATGACCAATGGTGGCTAGTCAGAACGAAAGATAACGAAGAGGGATATTGTTATGCACAGTATTTAGAGTCTGTTTAGTGGTTGGAAGTTGTAGGACCATAGGGGGCAAACTCTCTTAGACCTTGAAAAAAGGAGAATTACCTAACGATAATTCTCCTTTTTTATTGATAACGTAAGCTGGTATTGGATGAGTTAGCGCGTACGGTAGCTACATGTCTACTGGAAAAATATGTCGAAAAACACTCCTATTTTAATTTTTGGTGTAATAATTGTGTTACTTTTAATGCAACAATTCTATTACATTATGTCGAAATTACGTCTTATTACAGTGTTATACCTGTGTTTAGCTTTAAAGTTTGGAGTTGCACAAGAATATGTTCGATTAGATAAAGATAGCTACCAGCTCCATTTATCAGAATATCCAAAAGATACAATCCGGATACTTGAAAAAGGAAGAAAAGCGAAGTTGAAGCCGGGTAAGTATATTTTGCAGAAAAATCAGTTTATGGGGCTTTCAAACGCATTTATCTCGATTAATCAGGACGGTATAGTCGAACGGGATTTTAAGATTGAAAAAGATGGCAAACAAGGTGTTGTTGTTGTACGACATGGTGTATTGCAGCAAATGAATGTGAAAGCTGCCACCTTGCCAGACTTTCAATATACAATAACGGATACTTCAAGTGTGCAGCGTAATTTTAAGAATGGGAAAATCAGTCAGGAAAAAACGGTATTTTACGGAGCTGCAAATAATGGGAAAAAAATAACAAAGGTATTTTTTGATAATTATTATACGGTTGAGAATGATTTTGACCATACTAGAGCTAACTACAGATTAGACAATACATTAATTTACAGTGCCAAATTGAATTGTAGTGGGCAGATACAGGAATCAAAGTTATTTGATGCTCATGGGCAATTACTAAAGCATACCTATCGGAAAGCTAAAGTTGAGTATATTGATGTATATCAGAATAATAATCTTGTCGAGCGGAAATATAACCTCCATAACCGCCTTTACCATGAGTATTTTAAGAATTCATTGCTCGTGCAAAGGGTAGTGGAGAAGAAGGATAAAGGGAATATCGAGAAGTATGTTTATAATGCGTCGGGAAAATTGATGGATAAAAATACCGGGGGCTAATGGAAAACACAAGCCTAATCAAGCAGAGATCGCTATATTTTTGCATTTTAAAAATATAGCGCTACCTTTGTGAAGCAATGAAGAAAATGAACAACATATTACGTTTTCCGTTTTTCTGTAATTATTATCGCCCGATAGTCGTTCGGGACCCCTATGCCTATTAAATTAAGAAATTAAATTATCATTTATAGCTAAGCCCGAACATAACGTTCGGGCTTTTTTTATTTTATATAACATTATGTTAAAAGAGTTAGAAGAAAACATTGAAATTATTTTACCGAAGACAGGACTTGCATCGAAGTTGAAGGAAGCTCAAGAAAAGAATCGTTCATTAATTATAAAACTTGGTTTTGATCCCACAGCGCCGGACCTTCATTTGGGGCACGCTGTGGTATTGAAGAAGCTAAGACAGTTTCAGCAGCTGGGTCACGAAATCGTAATTTTGGTGGGCAGCTTTACGGCCCAGATTGGAGATCCTACAGGGAAAAATAAAGCTCGTGAACCGTTGTATCAGGATGAGATTGCCCATAATGCGGCTACTTATATTGCGCAACTGTCTAAGATTATTGATGTTTCAAAAGCAAAAATTGTTTTTAATGGTGACTGGTTGGATCAGCTAAATTTTACAGAAGTTATTCAACTGGTGTCGAAAGTCACTGTTGCCCAGATCATGCAGCGTCATGATTTTAGTAAGCGTTTAAACGAGAATCGGTCAATAGCCATGCATGAATTGCTTTATCCAATATTGCAGGGCTTTGACTCCGTGCATATCAAAAGCGATATTGAAATGGGCGGAACAGATCAAATGTTCAATTGCGCAATGGGACGGCAGCTACAGGAATCTTTTGGACAAGATCCACAAATAGTGCTGTGTATGCCCTTGTTGCGCGGGCTGGACGGAAAAGAAAAAATGAGCAAATCATTAAACAACACGATCGGTCTTTTGGATGATCCGAATGAAATGTTTGGTAAAACCATGTCAATTCCAGATCATTTAATTCCTGAATACATCGACTTGACGACAGATTTCAATCAGGAAATCAAACTTGGAATGAAGACCCGTCTTGAAATGGGGGAAAATCCAATGGAAATTAAGAAACTTATAGCACATAATCTTGTAGTCCAGTACCATGGCGATGCATTTGCGTTGGCTGCGAATGATTATTTTGTCAATCAATTTCAGCGTAAGAAATTGGAAGAAAAAGCTTTTTTAGAGGTGTCTTGTCAAACATTGCGCGAGCAGTTTGGTGAAAAGGCCAAACTGGTTGATCTGTGTTATTTCCTGAAAGGATCGACAAAGTCAGCGATGAGACGATTGATTATAGGCGGAGCTGTGCGGATCGATTCCATAAAACAGTTGAATCCGGATCTGACGATCTATGTAAATGCGGGGCTTAAAATAAAATTAGGCAAAAGAAGTTATTTTAAAGTTGTTTAGTATGGTTTTGGAAAGTATACTATTGTAATATTTTGTGAAAATCAGATAATTAACATGGTAATGCTTTACAAAGCCGTATATATTTTTTACCTTCATATTGAAGTCACATACTTTATTTTTTCATACCAATTATAGATGGAAACTTACAATAATACAGTTTTGGAGCAGTTGCCCCAACATCTGAAACGCTATGTTGTTGCGCAGAGATACGAACGCTATACCGCCTTAGATCAGGCACTGTGGCGTTATGTTATGCGTCAGAATTATTCATTTTTGAAAGATGTAGCGTATTACCCCTATATCCCCGGATTGAAAAAAGCGGGGTTATCCATTGAAACTATTCCCAATCTACAGGAAATGAACGATAGTCTAAAATTGATTGGCTGGGGAGCAGTGACAGTAGACGGTTTTATCCCGCCAGCAGCCTTTATGGAATTTCAGGCACATCGTGTATTAGTTATTGCTGCTGACATACGCCAATTGGAACATATTGAATATACTCCAGCCCCGGACATTATTCACGAGTCCTCTGGTCACGCACCAATAATAGGGGAGGCTGATTATGCAGCATACCTCCAGTATTTTGGAGAGATAGGCACAAAAGCACTCTCGTCAGGAAAGGATTTTGAGCTCTATGAAGCTATCCGCCAATTGTCTATTTTAAAAGAGCAAACAACCACGACCACAGTTGAGTTGGCTGCAGCAGAGAAAAATTTACAGACTATTCAGCAAAATATGGGCGAGCCATCGGAGATGGCACTGTTAAGTAGGCTGCATTGGTGGACTGTGGAATATGGGCTGATAGGAGATGCTCTTAACCCTAAGATTTATGGAGCAGGTTTATTGTCTTCCATTGGGGAGAGTGCAAGCTGTATGCAAGATGATGTACCCAAATTGCCATACGATTTATATGCGATTGAGTATTCGTACGATATTACCAAGCCACAGCCACAGTTGTTTGTTACTCCGGATTTTGAGCATCTAAGGATGGTGTTGGATAAATTTGCCGATACCATGGCTTTTCGAGTTGGAGGCAAACAGAGTGTTGAAAAAGCAATAGACTGTCGTTCTGTTTGTACTTTAGCGTATAGTTCTGGTCTGCAAGTGTCGGGAATTTTTACCTCAGCCAACGTAGATAAAAATCTTTCGTACATCCAGACACAGGGGCCTACAGCTTTGGCATTCGCGGGTAAGCAGCTCGAAGGACACGGTATAAATTATCATAGCGAAGGATTTGGTTCTCCAGTAGGAAATTTGAGAGATGCAGATCATGATCTGGAAGATTTTGATGACGCAACATTGATCCAATATGGTATAGTTGAAGGCCAGCAGTGTCTTTTAAACTTTGCTTCCGGAATTACGGTTGCAGGAACTGTTCAACGTATTTTCCGTCAATTTGACAAGATTGTTTTGATTTCATTTACCTCCTGTCGAGTATATCGTGGTGAAGATGTTTATTTTAGACCCGAATGGGGGCCGTATGATATGGCTGTCGGATCGGAGATTGTATCTGTTTTTGCCGGCGCCGCAGATAAAGATGCCTATGAAGCTCTGGAAGAACATCTCGATCACGCTTCGTCTTCAAAGTCTAATGAACCCGAAGATGTAAAGCTAGTGAACCTTCATGCGGCGATACGGAGCTTGCGGGAAAAAGGGTTTGATGAAGAAGCGTGGCTTGCTATCTTCAATCTCTTTGGATCGGAAAATGCGGATCATTGGTTAGGTTTGGTCGAGTTATTTGAAATTGCTCAGGCTAATGGTACAGAAGAGTTAACTAAGCTGGCTGAAGAGCAGCTCTTGGAATTTATCGATCGATATGCATATTTAAAAAAACTGATCGATGATGGACTGCGTGTTGCAAAGGAGGAGGCTATAAATAATCAGTAAGGAATTAGTGTATAAAACAGTATGCTGAAGCTAAACGTTGAAAAAGTTGTTTAAATCTCAAAAGGGAGCTGTCTAGTCTTTGGTTAGCTCCCTTCCTTATCATTCATTAGAATGATACTTGCAATGCTATTTGCCAGGCTTTGTCTATTTGTCCTTCATCCAATAGCTTCCCAACGTATTCATGAACATTTTCGCTGAATTTTGATGGACTGTCTTCAAAGTTCAGTTTCAGGTAGTTTAGGTACTTATCCGCTGGTTGTATATTTTTTAATGTGGGTAGGGCTTCGACATTGGCCAACAAGCCGAGGTGGTTTCCGGTCAGTACATTAGAGAATCTAATTTTTTCCGGAAGTTGATCAATACCAATTCCAAGGCTACGGAGGGGCTTTGGTACAATAAATAGATTTTCATCGGTGACGCGGCAGTACCAGTCACCACCGAGTCTAGCGACCAAGTCCAAATCTTTTTGCTCAATGGTATTATCCTTGCCCAATAAGTGTTTATGGACATGCATATACAGGATCTCGGCAATAACAAGATTACCAGCCCCAGGTTCATCGCTTAAAGCGACAATCTCTTTAACCCGACATTCGAGCTGGACTGGAGATTCGGCTACTCGTGGTGG
This sequence comes from Sphingobacterium sp. UBA3549, assembly GCF_002376635.1. NCBI lineage: Bacteria > Pseudomonadati > Bacteroidota > Sphingobacteriia > Sphingobacteriales > Sphingobacteriaceae > Sphingobacterium > Sphingobacterium sp. UBA3549. Next base: position 77,330 of record NZ_DFOE01000021.1, read on the forward strand.
CGCCACCTGAATAGAAGGCACAGCAGTAAAGCCAGACTTATCGAATTCATTTATTTCCTTCGCATATTCGGTGCTGGCAAGAGATTGCTGCTGCACCATATCGTAGTTGACAATATTGATGACGACTTCCTTTACTTCCTGTATGTTATCCAAGGTATGCTTGGTGCTGCCATCGCGCATCCGCCGCAGGGGTGAAAAAACACAGATAGGCGGCTGATGGGACATCAGGTTGAAATAGCTGAAAGGACTTAAGTTTACGTTTCCATTGCGATCTATTGTGCTGGCAAAGCAAATTGGACGGGGGGCAATAGCATATTTAATTAAATTATCGATGATAGCTTTGTCCGCTGCAGACTCAAAGGTCGTCGTTTCGAAAGGTGATGTCATATTCGGTAGATTTATGAATGATGTAGAACAATAGAATTGGAAAGTTTTCCGAGTGCGGTGATCTCCAATTCAATCTCATCGCCAAGGTTGAGCCATTGATCTTTATGGTTAGGGTCTTTTAAGCGTGCCGTGCCATTAAGTTCAAGAAAGCAGCCTGTTCCAACAGTGCCTGAACCGATCATATCACCAGGGAAGATCTCCACACCGTAAGAAGCCCGCTCAATAATTTCAGCAAAAGTCCAGTGCATGCTTGCAAAATTACCCGCTGAAACTTGTCTGCCATTTACTTTACAAGTCATATCGAGATCATAACAGTCGCCAATATGCCCCGCAGCTGCTTGAACTTTATAGGGCTCCAACTCATCTTTTGTAACTAACCAAGGTCCAATTGCTGTTGCAAAATCTTTACCTTTAGCAGGCCCCAAGCTTAATTTCATCTCTTCCATCTGCAGTTTTCTTGCGCTAAAATCATTCATGATCATGAATCCTGCAATGTACTCATCTGCTTTAGCGGCAGAAATGTTAATTCCCGACTTATTGATGACGATAGCGATCTCAAGTTCGAAATCAAGTTGATCTAAATGTAATGGCATACAGGGTATAGGCCCAGGGCCTTGTATTGCCTGATGATTTGAAAAATAGAAAACAGGAAATTTGTCAAATTCGGGGATCATTTCAAGTCCACGGTTTCTTCTCGATGTTTCCACATGCTGACGAAATGCGTACGCATCACGAAAAGAACTTGGATGAGGTACCGGAGCAATAAGCTGTGTGTCCTGTAACAGATGATAAGGTCTTTCGATCGTTCCCTGGACCAAAGCATGCTCAAATTCCTGGAGCGAACTCATGGTCTTTTCACCGCCTTTTAGAAAATCTGACATATTTTTAGGAAGAGTTTGATCGATTGCTGAACAAGGATAAAATCGGTCGGCTATAACCATGCCCAATTCTTGTTGACCATTTTCAGTGCTGGTGGCAATTCTCATATATCGTGTGTTCTATTTGGTTATTCAATGTTGTTGGCATTTGACACAAATATATTGTATAAGATTTGAAAAAAATATTCTTCTCTTGAAAATAGAAAAATATTCTTACCTTTATTAAAGCATTATAAACTATAAAAAATGATTCATTGTCGCGTACATCGCTTTGCGTTTTCCGTGCCCTATATTGCTTTTAACAGAGCAATTATAGCTGATATCGTTTTTGCACAATACTAACCTTCTCTTTTAATACTTGCCAATGGTCCTATTGGCAATTGGGATATTCATTTAATTTTATAACCGTTTAAATCGTAGAATTATGCCATTTTATGTTAAACAAGGGCAAATTCCAATGCAGCGACATACTGTTTTTAGAAAGCCCGATAATATGCTTTATGCTGAGGAACTCGTATCCACCCATGGTTTTTCAAGTCTTTATTCTTTGGTGTATCACTGCCATCCACCTACATTAGTCAAGCAAATTAGAGACCCCTACGATGTATCGCCCAATATCGCCCGGGACAAACATCTTAAGCACACCAGCTTAAAAGGATTTCAGGTGCAGGCTAAAGATGATTATCTCGAAAGCCGAACGCCCGTGCTGGTTAATGAGGATTTGCACATATCTTTGGCTGCTCCACGTCAATCTATGGATGATTATTTCTATAAAAATAGCCAGGCAGATGAGATTGTCTTTATTCATCAAGGAAGCGGAAGATTAAAGACTGGATATGGAAATATCCCATTTAAATATGGCGATTATTTAGTGATTCCCCGCGGAACGATTTATCAAATGGAGTTTGAGCAAAAAGAGAATCGATTGTTTATCGTTGAATCGTTTTCTCCTGTACGTACGCCCAAACGGTATCGTAATGAATTTGGTCAATTGATGGAGCATGCTCCCTTTTTTGAACGCGATATTCGGGTGCCGCAAAATTTGGAAACCTTTGATGAGCTGGGGGATTTCGAAGTGAAAATCAAGAAACAAGGGATGATTTATCCTTATGTCTACGGAAGTCATCCATTTGATTTTATTGGTTGGGATGGCTATCATTTTCCTTGGGCCTTTTCGATTCATGATTTTATGCCGATAACCGGCAAATTACATCAGCCGCCACCTGTCCACCAGACCTTTGAAACAGACAGCTTTGTACTGTGTAGCTTTTGTCCACGTATGTATGATTACCATCCCAATTCGATTCCCGCACCGTATAATCACAGCAATGTAGATTCGGATGAAGTGCTGTACTATGTCGATGGCGATTTTATGAGCAGAAAGTCTGTTGAAAAGGGACAGATTACGTTGCATCCAGGTGGTATACCTCATGGGCCCCATCCAGGTACAGTGGAAAAAAGCATCGGACAGGTTAAAACCGAAGAACTGGCTGTGATGATCGATCCTTTTCGACCATTAATGCTTACTCAAGAAGCGCTCAATATAGAAGATCCAGATTATTATAAGTCTTGGATGAGTTAGAATAATAAAACAAGAGTAACCTTTATATAAATTATGGCAAATACATTTGCAGAAAAGATTGCCCAAGCGCAAGATTTTTTACCTATTAATGGAACAGATTATATCGAATTTTATGTTGGCAATGCCAAGCAAGCGGCGCATTACTACAAGACAGCCTTTGGCTTCCAGTCGGATGCTTATGCCGGCCCTGAGACAGGAGTTCGAGATCGGGTATCTTATGTGCTAAAGCAAAATAAGATACGTTTAGTGCTTACTACGGCACTAAAATCTGACCATCCCGTCTCAGAGCATGTTAAAAAACATGGTGATGGCGTTAAAATATTAGCTCTTTGGGTGGATGATGCCAGAAAAGCATTTGAAGAAACAACAAAAAGAGGAGCGGAGGTATATCAGGAACCACAGCTTCTGAAAGATGAAAACGGCGAAGTCTGGACTGCCGGTATCTATACCTATGGCGAAACGGTGCATCTATTTGTCGAACGAAGGAATTATTCCGGTAGATTTATGCCTGGATATGAAAAATGGGAAAGTGATTACAATCCAAGCGAAACAGGTTTGCTTTATGTAGACCATTGTGTTGGTAATGTCGGATGGAATAAGATGAACGAAACAGTGAAATGGTACCAAGATGTGATGGGTTTCGTCAACATCCTATCTTTCGATGACAAGCAGATCAATACAGAGTATTCCGCGCTAATGAGTAAAGTGATGAGTAATGGAAATGGCTATGTTAAGTTTCCGATCAATGAGCCAGCCGAAGGAAAAAAGAAATCACAAATCGAAGAATACCTCGAGTTTTATGAGGGAGAAGGAGTGCAGCATGCCGCACTGGCAACGAAAGACATTGTTGCTACGGTGAAAGCACTTAAAGCAAGAGGAGTAGAGTTTTTGGGTGCGCCGCCCGAAGCATATTATGATATGTTACCTGAAAGGGTTGGAAGAATTGATGAAGAAATAAAGATCATTCAAGAACTCGGAATTCTGGTTGATCGTGACGAAGAAGGGTATCTGCTGCAGATCTTTACAAAACCTGTAGAGGATAGACCAACTTTATTTTATGAGATCATCCAACGCAAAGGAGCGCAGAGCTTTGGAGCAGGAAATTTTAAGGCCCTTTTTGAAGCAATAGAACGTGAACAGGAACGTCGAGGAAATTTATAGAAGCATGGAAGAGATGAAAGAATTGTTACGGGCCTTTGAGCATAAAAGCCCAGAAGTTGTTTTCGAATGGAAGGATAGTGAAACGGATGCAAGAGGATGGATTGTGATTAATTCTTTGCGAGGAGGTGCTGCCGGTGGTGGAACACGGATGCGGGCTGGGTTGGATAGGCACGAGGTGGAATCGTTGGCAAAAACAATGGAGGTCAAGTTCACTGTATCGGGACCCGCAATTGGAGGGGCAAAATCGGGGATTGATTTCGATCCACATGATCCACGGAAAAATGAGGTTTTGAAGCGTTGGTTTAAGGTAGTTACGCCGTTATTGAAAAACTATTATGGTACAGGTGGTGATTTGAATATAGACGAAATTCACGATGTCATTCCTCTGACTGAAGAATATGGACTGTGGCATCCCCAAGAAGGAATTCTGAATGGTCACTTTAAAGTAAATGAAAGCAATCGTATTCATCAAATTGGACAATTGCGATATGGCGTTTCCAAAGTATTGGAGGATAGTTCCTACAGTCCAGATCTGAGGCGTAAGTACAAAGTGGCAGATATGATCACTGGTTATGGTGTGTCAGAGTCAATTCGTCATTATTATCAACTTTTTGGTGATAATTGCTTCGGCAAGCGTGCCATAATTCAGGGCTGGGGCAATGTAGCTGCCGCCGCCGCATTTTATTTGTCTAAATGCGGTGTTAGAATAGTAGGTATAATTGATCGGGCCGGTGGCCTGATAAATCCCGAAGGCTTTGATGAGGCAGCTATCACTCGCTTGTTTCTAGAACGGAAAGGTAATGAACTTCATGCCGCAAACTTGATCCCTTTTGATCAGGTACAAAAAGAGATTTGGAACCTAAAAGCAGATATTTTCGTGCCCGCCGCTGCTTCCCGATTAGTTTCGAAAGATCAGATCCAACATCTGATAGATCATGGACTTGAGGTAATAGCTTCCGGTGCCAATGTACCATTTGCAGATCAAGAAATATTTTATGGGCCTGTTATGGAGTTTGCCGACCAGCATGTGGCGGTTATACCAGACTTTATCGCAAATTGCGGCATGGCGAGAGTATTTGCTTATTTAATGCAACGCAATATCGAAATTAGTGATGACGCAATTTTTTCTGATGTCTCCAACATTATCTTCGAAGCGCTAAAGAAAATTAGGATGGTTTCTTCTAATAAGACTCATATTTCATCAAGAGCATATGAAATCGCATTGAAACAGTTGGTATAAAATGGGGGTTAAATACAAGGCCTCATAGCTTTACGCTTTGTGGTAAAAAAAAACACTTGAAGCGGGGAACTTCAAGTGTTTCTAACTAACCAATTATTAACCTAAATTTATGAATGCTTAAAACAGTACAAAGGCTGTGCCAAAAAATATTTAATTTATGTGATGATAATCGCCGTTCAAAATGTGACCTACTAAAGGTAAATTAAGAAACCTGGTCGCTATGATATGTGCTGTCTTTCACTATTTTAATACCGGATAAATAGAAACTCCTGAAGCTGGGAGCAACAGGAGTTTTCCTAACCAATTATTAACCTAAATTTATGAAAAGTATTTATATAACGTAGTATCTTCAAAAAATGTTTCCCTTTTATTTCAGTTATTTAAAATTTTAACATTTTTTAATAATTGAGTGTCGAATTCAATAAACAATCACGTTTTCTATTAGATCGCTTTCTAGAAATAAAAAACCTGTTAGTGGGGATACTAACAGGTTTTTTATAAACTAACTAAATTATTAACCTAACTTTATGAAACTACTATCTTTTGTTCAAGAAAGATGCCAATACTTTGTATCGAACTTGACGTTTAACGATTTTTAACATGCGCTTATTTGCGTAATGAAAAAGTTTCTGATTATAGCGGTAATCCATTTTATTTTCAAACTTTTTTTTGGCCATAGCTGTTAATTTAACACAGGGGGCTATCAATTAATATGGCCTTGTTTTCATAAACTATAAAAAAAGTCTATGTCACTAACATACCGTTATCAATTTGAAAATAACGAAAGTCCATTTTGGGCTTTTGCAATACATGATGGTCATCACGTCGACGATAATATATTAGTCAATTTTAATATTTCTGAAGAGGAGCGATTACGGGAAGAGGATCCTTACACAGCTATTTTGGCGGAGCTACCTTTCAATAGGTTTGTGTCTGGAACGTCTAGGTTTCAATTGGACTTGAACCGAAAGCGAGAAGATGCTATTTATCTTAAACCTGAGCAATCGTGGGGCTTGCGTGTTTGGCGAGCAGCATTACCGCAGGGGCAGATAAATGAGTTATATGCAATTTATGACCGTGTGTATGCAGATGTATGTCAGCAGATTCAAAATACTATTGATCGTTACGGTTATTTTGTCATCTATGATATCCATAGCTACAACATGCGTCGCGAGGGACCTAAGGCACTTGTGAACAGTGCTGCCGATCCACAAATCAATTTAGGGACGCAACATAATCACCAAAAATGGAGAAACTTGACTGATCAATTATTAAAAGTATTACAAACTGGAAAAGATGGGCAAGTTTACGACGTGCGTGAGAATGTGAAATTTAAAGGTGGTTTTCTTTCTGCGTATTTGAATAATAAGTTCGGCGATAAAGGCTGTATTTTTTCGATCGAATTTAGGAAAGATTTTATGGATGAATGGACGGGGGAAGTTTTTCCACAAAAACTACAGGAGTATAAGCAACTTCTTTTGCAAAGTATAGAAACATTGGAAAATTATTTTGCCTATGAAAGATAATGCGAAACAACTCGCTGGCATTTTAAAAATGATCAAAAATAAGGAAGTTTTTCACGTACAGATTCCGTCTAAGAATAAATTGGTATTCAATCAAGTCGTTCCTTATCTATTTTTATACCGACAGTTTTTGAGTCCAGATCCTATGCTTGCAGAGCTGGTCAAGTCAGAGCCAGCTTATTTTAGAGTAAGAGATCCGCAGATGAATGTTTCTGAATGGATTGCCCCTATACTAAACAAACTTGTAGAGGAGTTTGGTGCTTGTTTGATCATTGAAGCCTGGGCATCAGATCCTGGGCAGGAAGAGGATATTCTAATCCATATTGCCCGTAAAAACGTCCAGTCTATTGCTCAATATTTAGGAAAGCAACTGACCACTGAAGAGTCGATTTCCAAAGTAGAAATACTTACGGATTCAAAAACGAATGCAACGCAGAGTCTCTCACCGTCAAGTATTCAATTGGATAATCTGAACACAAATATATTTTACATGGGGCTCGAGGTAAAACCGAAGTATCTATTAGGAGTAGATCAGCAAATTTTACCGATTGATCTTCGCCATTTTCGTGAAGCCATATCTAGGAGCTTGTCTAAAACATTCTTTGAATTCATTCGTATTCACACATTATCGAAACCTACTGCGTTTAAAATCAGCCAGCCAAAAAAAATGCTTCCTTTAGCATGGGAAATTGATCAGAAATTGGCTCGAGAGAGCCAGAGATTTGATTTTTTGCTGTTGATTACTCCTACAAATTCTTACGATGCTTGGCAACAGTTTAAGAAAGGTAATTACCGAAAAACACCTGTGTTTCATTATAGACCCATGCCTATCGATCCAGATATTATCAAAAGGAATCTTTATAATTTGCATATAGAGGATTTATTTGATCCCTCCATGGCATACTTATTTCGTGATAAACGAAAGGAGCTCGACCAGATGATGACAATGTTGAGTGAACGTGGAAAAGAGGGATTTTTGCTAGGAAGTATGCAAGTTTTTGGTACAGTTAATGAGAAATTATTGGAAAAAGCACAAGCAATCCTAACGATTACCACAACTGATCGAGAAGTGAGGACAAAAGAGGAAGATATTGTTTACGCCGAGGAATTCGCCAAGCTGGCCCAGGAGGAATTGGATTATTTGAAAAGCCAAGATCCAAACTTTGGAACGACAGTAAGACTTCGCGATGACATCTACGGCGTGATGGTCAACCAAGGCGTGCTCAATATAAGCAAGCAGTACAGTTTACCACGCAATAGGGTAAAGGCACTCATACAGCATGAAGTTGGCACACATATCGTCACTTACTATAATGGAAAACAGCAACCTTTCAGCCTTTTTAGGTTAGGGGTTCCTGGTTATGAAAAACTTCAGGAAGGTCTCGCTGTACTCGCTGAATATTTGGTCGGAGGGCTGACCAATAATAGATTGCGTATTCTAGCGGGAAGAGTTATTGCTGTGCATCATATGCAACAAGGCAATTCATTTATTGATACGTTCTCACTTTTAGTAGACAAATATCAATTTCTGCACGAAACTGCTTTCCAAATGACAATGCGAGTCTATAGAAGTGGTGGACTTACAAAAGATGCATTGTACTTGAGTGGCTTGATAGAATTGACCAATTATATCAAAAGCGGAAGGGAACTTGCACTTTTAACTATGGGCAAAATTCGTGAAGATTATATACCAATTGTTGAAGAGCTCACTTTAAAGGGGGTCTTGAAGTCTCCAATTTTAACCCCAAGATACTTAATGGCTCCCTATAAGGATAACTTGTTAAATCTCAAAAAGAATAATGGAATATTCCAAATGATTCAATAATCGAATTTTGTATATGAAAATAGCATTCGTGATCAACCAAACCCACAAAGAAACTGCTCGTTTTACGACTACTCTTTTGGCATTAAAGGCCCATCAAATGGGACATGAAGTTTATTATATTGGCCTGGCCGATTTTTACTATGAGTCGGCATATATTGCTGCCCATGTGCGAAAAGTAATGCCTGATCAGATGCTGACATCGGCTGACCGTTTCATGGAGGTATTACGAGAAACGGAAAAAACTAAAGTGTCGTTGGAGGAGATGGACGTAGTTTGGCTACGATTTGATCCAGTATTGGATATGGTAAGCAGACCTTGGGCGGCGGCTTCCGCACTGCAATTTGCATCTTTCCTAAAAGCGAAAGGAGTATTGGTCATTAACGATCCAGATAGCCTTGGTAGAGCCAGTAACAAGTTGTATTTAGAAGAGTTCGATGAATCTATTCGACCTAAAACTATTGTAACGCGAAACTATGCGGATGTGGTACGGTTTTTTGAACAACAGAACAGCCTAATTATTTTAAAACCTTTAAAGGGTTCGGGGGGCAAAAACGTGTTTTTGATCAATAAAGACAACCAGCAAAATCTAAAACAGACCGTAGAGGCTATTGCGCGAGATGGTTATGTAATTGGTCAAGAATACCTGCCGGAAGCTGCGCGTGGTGATATAAGGTTCTTTTTGCTCAACGGAGAGCCTATTTTAATCAACGGTAAATATGCTGCTGTTCATCGGGTACAACAGGGCGATGAGATCCGGAGTAATGTACATCAAGGTGCAAAGACCCAAGGTGCCGTTATTTCAGCGGAATTATTGGGGATGGTTGACAAAATAAAAGACAAATTGATCCAGGATGGAATGTATTTTGTTGGTCTAGATGTGGTTGGTAATCGTATTATGGAAATTAACGTATTTAGCCCAGGTGCGTTATGTCAGGCGGAAGAAATATTAAAGGAGGATTTTTCAGGGTTTATTATTAATAAACTGGAGGAAAAGCTTGTCGCCAGCAAAAAACTATCACTTAAATAAATTGGTTGTAAGAGCAGCCCTGGGGGAGTATTGTAAGATAGATTTGAGATAATTATGGATTTGAGATGAATAACCTTGATTAATTTATTTTTATTTTTGAAAAAAGAAAAATATGCTGATTATAGAATCTCCATCCGACGATGCCTATTTTAACATCGCTTCCGAAGAATATTTATTGGGTAAATATCCCAAAGAAGATATCTTTCTACTCTATATAAATGCTCCCTCAATTATTATAGGTAAGTTCCAAAATACACTCGCTGAAATAAATCTCGATTACGTTAATGACAATAATATTAAGGTTGTTAGAAGAATGTCAGGTGGAGGTGCTGTTTATCATGACGCTGGAAATCTTAATTTTTCGTTTCATACGTTATTGGGGAATCATGATTTTATGGATTTTTCAACCTTTACCCAGCCAATTATTTCGCTACTGAATCAATTGCATATACCCGCAAAATTGGAAGGAAGAAATGACCTCTTGGTTGACGGGAAAAAATTTAGCGGAAATGCTAAAATGGCGAAGAATGGCAAAATGATTCAACATGGCACAATATTGATCGATTCTCAGATGCAAATCCTTAGCGATGCTTTGAAGGTCAATCCATTGAAATTTGTAGATAAAGCTGTAAAATCAAATCGTGCTCGAGTGACTAATTTAATTGGATATTTGCCAAATGGTTTTACGACAGCTCATTTTAAAGAATTGCTCATTAAAGAAATAAAACGGGAAAACTCTGAAGCTAAAATCAGCACCCTTTCTCCGTTGGATATCGAAAATATCCAAAAACTGGTCAAAGAAAAATACGAAACATGGGATTGGAATTTTGGTTTTTCGCCAAATTACAATTTTAAAAAAGCAATTAAAGTAGCCGCTGGCTTTATTGAATTACACTTGGATGTACAAAAAGGATATATTGAACGCGCTAAAATTTTCGGAGATTTTTTTGCTTCCAAATCGATTCATGATATCGAAATTCTATTGGTTGGAAAAAAACATGAATTGGAGGAGATTGATTTTTTACTGCGGTCGATTGATCTGACGGATTATTTTGGTAAAGTCGATTCAGCTGAAATTCTCACTTTGTTTAAATAGGAAATGTTGTACTGCCCTGCAAGGGTTTAATAAGAAAAATATGCCTTGGAACCCGAATAGCTATTATCAGTTTAAAGATATTCGTTTTAAACCATTTTATGACTTAGCCGAACTTATTGTTGGAGATAACGTGCTGGATGCTGTAGATTTAGGCTGCGGTACCGGCGAACAGACTGCTATACTAAGTGAAAAATTTACCAATATAAATTTCCTTGGGCTGGATTCTTCAGCAGAAATGCTGTCTGATAGCTATAATCTCCAAACCGAACGTTTGAAATTTAGACAAAGTAAAGTAGAAAAATTTGTTGCTGAGCCAAGTACCTGGGACCTTATTTTTAGCAATGCTGCCTTGCAATGGGTGGATGATCACCGGGTTCTTTTTCCTCAGCTTATTTCCAAATTAAAAGTAGGAGGCCAATTAGCGGTACAAATGCCTTATCAGCCAGAAAATATCTTAAATAAGATTTTATTTGAACTGGGGAATGAGGAACCTTTTCGTACATATTTAAATGATTGGAATAGACCTTCTCCAGTATTGGATATCGATACTTATGCAAAGATGCTGTTTGAAAATGGCTTGGATCAATTGGATCTTTCGCTCCGAGTCTATCCTTTGCTTGCGGCTGATGCAGATACGCTCTATAATTTTATTGCAGGTTCAGCTTTGATTCCCTATTTTGAACGATTGGAGCAGGCTAAAAAGGTGGCATTTGTTGATGAGTTTAAAACTCGTATCAATAAACATTTCTCAAAATTTCCTAACATATATCCTTTTAAACGCATATTATTGTATGGACGTAAAAATAAATCTATTAATAGCCAATAAGATCTGACCAATCTGCATGTGCAATGTTAGCCAGGTCGACCGGATTTAATACCATCTGAAGACCTATTTTTCCTGCGCTTACTGCAATAAGGGTTTCTAGTTGAGCACCTTCCTCTATAAACGTTGGAAATTGTTTTTTCATTCCGATGGGCGAGCAGCCGCCACGAATGTAACCGGTGACTGTTAGGAGATCCTTCATCGGAAGCATCTCACAGTTTTTATTACCCGATGCTTTCGCAAGTTTTTTTAAATCAAGATGCGCGTTGCCAGGGATGACAGCGACAATATAAGGGTCTTTGTTTCCTTTTAGCACTAAGGTCTTGTATAATGTTTTGAGCGGTAAACCTAAAGTTTCCGCAACGTGTTCAGCACTGACATCCTGTTCATCAACTTCGTATTCTCGTAGTTCATAGCGTATTCCTGCGGTCTCCAGCAGGCGAACGGCATTTGTTTTACTGGACATACACTAGCGCTGTCTTTTCGTATTAAAATAATTTGTAATGGTCTCTAACGGAAATGTGTTCAAGCAATTAACCGCTTGAATCCCTCCTTTTTGAGCGACTAGCACGCCATATTGCATATCGCGTAGCCCTTCAGTGCGATGGGCATCTGGATTCACGGATAGCAATACTCCCTTTTCTACGGCATAACGGTGCCATCTCCAGTCAAGATCCAGGCGTAAAGGATTGGCATTGATCTCAATGACAACTCCATTTGTAGCACATGCATCGATGACTTTTTTAAAATCTAATGGATAGCCGGCTCTGCTTAACAATAGCCTTCCGGTAGGATGTCCCAATATGGTTGTATAAGGATTTTCTATCGCTTTAATTAACCTAGCGGTTGCTTTTTCTTCATCCATCTTTAGATTGGAGTGAACGGAAGCAACAACAAAGTCGAATTTCGCCAATATCTCATCCGGATAGTCCAATGAACCATCACCTAAAATATCAGATTCAATCCCGCGAAAGATCTGGAACGGCGCTAATTTTTCATTCAAAATAGCGATTTCCCGCCATTGTTCTTCTAATCTTTCGATGGAAAGTCCATTCGCATAAACTGCCGTTTTCGAGTGATCACAAATTCCAAGGTATTCGAGACCCAATACGTCTTTACAATGCAATGCCATTTGTTCAAGACTATGCACACCATCGCTATAAGTTGAGTGATTATGGAGTGTACCTTTGATATCCTGGTATTGGATTAGCTTAGGTAGCGTATGGTTTTGGGCCTGTTCTATTTCATTTAATCCTTCACGCAATTCGGGTTCGATATAATCCATGCCCAAGTTGCGGTAAATCGCTTCTTCACTGGAAAGTGAAGGAAGATCAGGTAGGATATTAAAGAGCAGCTCAAGGTGTGCAGTGGATCCGGTGCTAAGGATCAGGTCACGATAAAAATCATTGATATTGGTGTTGAAAACTTTGAACGTGAAGCCCAATTCATCGGTCAGCTCAATGGAGTTTTCTGTTCTTTCCACTAAAATATACCCTTCTAGGTATTTGATTACACTGTCTATACTTTCAGATATTAAAAGATCCACTGTACTTAATACTTCGCACTTTCTTCTGAAATCGCCCGTAAAAGATAAAAGAGAAGAAGGGAAATGTATTTTTAGATTATTGAAAAATTTCTCCGCGAGCGGAAGCACTTTTGCATATAAAAACCAACCTTTATTTGAGATTGAAAATTCAATGGATTTTTTTATATCTTCCTGTGTTTTGAGTCCAAATCCTTTTGCTTCGACGAGGCGATTTTCGTTACAGGCATAAAGTAGCTCACCGATACTTTCGATCTCTAGTTCCTTCCAGATAATTTGAATTTTCTTAGGACCCAATCCTTTAATATTTAACATTTCAACAACACCGGAGGGTGTCTTTTCAATGAGTTCGCTAAGTTCCTTAAAAGTTCCCGTAATAGCGACCTCCTTAGCTTTTTCAGCAATACTCTTTCCGATTCCCGGATGTGCGCTTAATTCTTCAAGACTTGCCTCTAATATGCTAAAAGGCAACTTATCCAATTTAAATGACGCACTCGCTATGGACTTTGTCCGAAAAGGATTTTCGTTGTGTAGCTCCATCAATTGGCTGCATAATTTGAAAATTTTTGAGATCGCTTTATTGTCCATTGTATGCTGAATTGTTAAGCTGCAAATATCTTAAATTTTACCACAAATTAATAATTCCGATACAGATATTACGACATTGACTATTTTATACTATTTCCGGAAATCAACAACAATATGACAAATGCAGGGGTGCTTAACCAAACATTTTAGCTATTTTTGCCGTTTTTTGGGGTTAAAATTAGGGTCTCTTAAAGACTTCACTATAAAAATAGCCCTATCAAACCAGAAACAAAATGATAGCAGACATTAGTGACAAAGACATCAGTAGTCTTTATAAGACGGGTATTATTCAACAGACAGCTTATTGGTCTGCGGTAAAAAAAATGCAAGGAATACAGTCCAAAGCATTTAATTTCAAATCTAAACGCTCCGATTTATATGTCGGAGTACAAGACGATACCTATTTTATCGGAGATCTATTGGTTATCCTTCAAGCTGTAGATCAAGAGCATAGCATTGCCTACGTACCCTATGGGCCTGAGATTGAACCCTCGGATGAAAACCAGGGATTCTTTTTAGAACAGTTATCAGAGAGTTTACGTTCCCATCTCCCACCAAATTGTATCATGATTCGTTATGATCTCTCCTGGGAATCGCACTGGGCCAAAGAAGAGGATTGTTACGATCTCCATGGTAATTGGCTGGGAGTACCAGAGAAACGTATTCAGGAGATGCGTTTTAACTTTAATACCGAAAACTGGAATTTTCATAAAGCAAATACCGATATACTTCCTTCCAATACGATTTTTATGGATCTTCGAAATGAAGAGAACTTATTGCTTGGAAATATGAAGTCTAAGACGAGATATAATATTAATCTTGCCGAGCGAAAAGGTGTACGCGTCCGTTCATTGGGAATGGAAAGTCTAGAAATTTGGTACGAACTTTATAGACAGACAGCACTTCGAAATAACTTTTTTTTACATGATATCAATTATTTTAAGATTGTTCTTTCTGCAAGGGCAAATGATACATTATCGCCCGCTGATGTGTATCTTTTAGTGGCGGAAGTGGATAATCAGCCCTTGGCAGCTATGTTTTTGGTGATTGCAGCAAATCGGGGTACTTACCTTTATGGAGCCTCTGCGTCCGAGAATCGTAATTATATGGCAACATATGCTCTGCAATGGCGTGCAATGCAGCTTGCGAAAGAAAAAGGTTGTACAGAATATGATTTCTTTGGTGTCTCTCCACAGGCAGATCCTTCACATCCTCTGTATGGGCTTTATCGTTTCAAAACAGGATTTGGTGGAAAGATTTATCACCGTATGGGATGTTGGGATTATCCGTTGGACAATAGAAAATATCAATATTATGCTTCAATGGAGTTTAAAAACCAAAGTTATCATTTGAGCTAACAATTAGAAGACTTCACCTAAGGTGAGTCGGACACCGCGGTGGTTCTTACTAATTCCATAATCGATGCCGATGTTGGTGCCTGAATTTTTGTTAAACTTAATTCGCGCACCAGCCCCGGTACCGACATTCCAATCTTCAAACATGGCATTCTTTGGCCCGTTTAAAGTGGTAAAATTCATAAACGCTACAAATCCAAATAAGCCATCTCTCGTAATATCACGACGATATTCCGTTTCTAGATAATAAAGCGATTTACCCCGAAAGCGACTTACAGGAAAACCCCTTCCAGAACTATTATAGGGATCCCAACCTAAATTAGGAAGATCGAGATAAGGGGCTTTGCTGTTAAATACAGTCCAGAAGAAGCTCCTTACGGCAATCATATTCTGTCGATTTCTGTCTTGGGTAAGCCTATGGTATCGTCTGACTTCAAAAAATAGCGATTTCCAATTTTGATCACTACCTAAAAACGTCGGATTGACTCGAAACTGCAGGTTGGCATAGTTCCCCGACCAGGTGTTGATCGAATTGGCGCGTGTATCGTAAATTAAATTGAAGCTGACTCCGGAAGATGTGGTATTATCTCTTAAATCTGTTCCATAAGGATAAGAAGTGTAGTCTTCGAGTTTGGTATCGCTCGTAGACTTAATGTTCATTCGGTAATCCAAGTCATATCCGATACCCATAAACAGTCCGCCGTGAATTCTTTTTAATGCGTGTTGATATAAGCGAAAATAGGTGTAATCTAAATTAATCTGTTGTTCACCTTGGTGCTCTTTACCTATTCCCCAAGTTTCGTGCGGATATTTTAAGAGACGTATATCGCCGTCGATTACCCATGAATTCTCCTTTAACCAAATATAGGATCGGATTGGAAGGCCAAATCTTTTACCAAAATTTGTATATGGAGTAAATGTCATTTTAGACATATAGGTGTTAGACCGATCACCCAGATAAAATCCTGCTGTCGTACTGGTAATTAAAGCATGCCCTCCGCCAGGAACATTTGTCGAAAATGGCAAAAAGGAAAAATAGACTTTCTTTCCTGTACTTTTTACCGTTTGCGGCGGCCTGATGTTTAATATTTCTTTCCCAATATCAATTAAGTCACGTTGTTTGCTTGTGTCAGCCAGATGTTTGGTGGTTTCTATTTCATTTGCAGGGCGCTGAGCATATATAAATTTCTCGCTGCACAGCAATAAAATCAAGAGAAGGGGCAGCCTAAAGTCAAAAAGATATTCGTTATTGTTGTGTGTCATGAACGCATGCAATCTAATAGGAAAAAGACAGAATAACAATATTCAAACCAATAATTTATTCATTCTGTCACGTTTTGGTTATACAAAGAACAGATCGAAAATTTCACTCGCCTAGAAAATTAGATCACTTACCGATTTTAATACAAGGTTAATCTAAATGTAATGATATCAATAGATGAGTTGTCTTAACTTTGAAACAGAAAATAAATAAATAAAAAGTGCGCAACAAATTTATATAGTAAGCGACAATACGATAGAAAAAATATACTAATACATTATAAAATTTAAAAAAAAATATGAAAACTCTAGTAAAAACATTTGTAGCAGCGGCAATGATAGCAGTCTCTACCTGCTCAATGGCTTCAGTTAAACCTGAAGAACGCAATCTAGTAACCGCTGATTTGGCCATCGATGAATACGTTGGGGCAATGACCGAAGGTCAAGTAACGAATTTAGAGAAACTTTTCACAGCTGATTTTAACCAAAAAATTTGTGGTAAGCAAGATTTGAAACATAGCCGTCTTGAGATCATTGAGTTTTTGAAAAAACAAAAAGGGATCAAATTGAACTGCAGAACAACAACACAGATTGTTGAAGAATTACCCGATTACGCAATCGCGAAAGTTACCATGCAATTCGACGATTTCGCTAAAACAGATTTAATCACCCTGGTCAAAGAAAATGGAACCTGGAAAATTTCAAAATCTGTAAATTCTTACAAATAGAACTGTGTCTTAAAATGTGCTTTAAAAAATAAAAAAAGAGGGTGTCCGAAAAGTC
>NZ_DFOE01000020.1:0-76414 GCF_002376635.1 Sphingobacterium sp. UBA3549
TGTAGTTCGTAGGGGGGATACGTTTCATTTGCTATTTTTATCTCTAACAAAATCGAAATTTGCAATTCAAACTTAAATCATTAATATCAGCAATATGAAAAGTCTATTTAGTAAAAAAATTGAAGATATATATCGCAATTTAATGGGATGCTATGAGGATACTAATAGGTACTCGCCAACTATAACAGGAGCGGAAAGAGAAATCTTTAATAAAGAGCTATTCCAAAAAATTTTACCAACTTCATACCGCGTGGGATCAGGTAGCATAATTGATTGTAAAGAATTGTAAATCTTTAAATCATTTCGGCAAATTGAACTAAGCAAAAATATAAGTACTTTAGTCAAAATTTGGGAAGTAAAATCTTTGTTCCAATCTGTCAGCTAGCTGGGCACATTAATGTATTTTATGTTATAGAAAGAGGGTAGGCTAAAGATTTGTTATTTTATAATGGTATTGCGATTGTCTCTGAAAATCTAGAAGATTTGCAAATCATAGAGAAAATACTTGAATCAAATATGTTTCTAAAGTATATCAAAAATACTACTAAGGATTATTTATTTGGCTATATTTCAATGAGCAAAAACTATATTAAAAATTTTGGGATTCCGAAATTAAATGTTAGTCAGAAAAAGGAATTACTTAGCTTGGAAAATGTCGATGATTTTTTAAAAAAATTATACGGTATTAATAAATTGATCTGATTGACGTAAATAAAAAGTATTAATTGTAATAATGTTTTCAATTTTTCAAGATCATTTTGAAAAATTTCCTAATTTTGAAAGAATCATTTCGGATGATGATTCTTTGAAACAAGATAAAAATCCATATTCATGGCACTAATAGAAAAGTACCTTAAAAAGTACGTTTAAATGGTCTGGAAGAAGTTGGTTCGATTCCCTCCCTTTCCGCCAAATGATACAAATGCCACGAATAAGCGGTATTCGTGGCATTTTTGTCTTTAGCACTATAAAATACGCACTGGAAACGGCTCTAATCCATAAGGTTCGAATCCCGCCGATTCCACAAAAGGTGATCGTGAGCCACATTTTAGTAAAACATTTGACGTAATAATCTGCAAAATCCCTTTTACAAACCTTCATACGTTTTGTCTATCAAAAATGAAAGCGATTCTTTAATTGCCTTCCTACCGTCTTCACTTGCTATATCAATACCGCAAAAGTTACTACCGTTAACAGCAGCATATAAATTAAGGTAGTAGGTACCGGCAATTAGTATGGCCATAACTGCACGGTACTTCTCTGCGTTAGTGCCAAAATACGGATCGGTAATCGTCTGAAGCAAAGTTTCTCCATTTGCTTCCTGCTTTTGGGTTAATCTTTTCAGGGATTCTCTTTCTTCAGACAATCTCCATAAAAGAATTTTTTGAAACTCCGGATTACCTCCTACATAATCGAATTGTTGTTGCAGCATTGCTTTAGAAAATTCATGCCCGCCATCGGTAGTCGCTACAGGAACCTTATTGCCTTTAATATTACTCCAAAAGTCTTGGGAATCTATATATTCATCCAGCAATCCGTTTAAATCACCAAAGCATTTATTAATCATCTTCCTGTCCAGGCCAGCTTCTTCAGCTATCTGATTCGTTTTCAGTCCTGCATAGCCCGATGATATAAGGATTTTGCCTATCGATTTTAAAAATTTTTCCCGGCTCCTGTCCTTATTCCGTATTATTCCCGCAACTATTTTTCTGTCCATGATATGTAAATATAAGTGCTAAGATACTTATTATTTCAAAATATTTAAATAAGACCCTTAAATGGGTCTTATTTTATTTATATTTACATCGTTCAATTCAAAATTATCATCGATTACTTAACCAATAAACATTAATTAAAAATGGAAAGAAAATTATCTGAACTGACATTAGACGAATTAAAAGAAAGAAAGAAAAAAATTGCTGGGGTAAGCATAGGTCTTGGTATTGTAATGGCTATAGCTTGCCCATTCCTTTTTTATTTTGCCATTACACAAAAAAATTACGCACTTATGGTAGTTGCAACAGGTTCTCTAGCATCACTGGCTCCGGGACTGTCTGTGATGAGCCAAATAAAGAAAGAGATTAAAACAAGGGAAACAAAAACGGAGTAAGTACCGTCCCAAACATGCTTGCCTGTTTGATCACACAGCGGTCAAGGATACGCCGTTCCATCAATTGGGCTTTGGTACGTTCTCGCTGTCTTATTCCGATATATTCGAAATCACGCAGTACAAAGCCATCTATTTTATGAAAAGGATAGATTACGAACACCTGATCAAAACCGGGCGCACGCTCTGGTACCGCACGGTTTTCCATATTGAGCCGTGTGCGGTATTCGTTGATCTCACGGAAACCTTGTTCGTTCTTGGCAATGGCTACAATGCAAATCTGATCGCCCTTGCGAAACTCCATCCCAGCCAGCAGGTTGAGTCCGGCCGCTCGCCCCAATTTGATAAAATCGAGTGAGCCGGAACTCTTGTTGATATCGGTCAGCACAGCAGTATCATAGCCTCCCGCCAGCATTCCCGAAATGAGATCCTGCAGACTGAGGGTGCCATATCGAAGGCTAAAGTAGCTATGTAGATTTAAAAGCATCTCCCCCTCCTTTCTCCGGCAAGCGGTGCGCAGATCCCTTTCATCAAAAATTCTGATCCATATCGCTTTCTGATCTTATCCATGCCCTGCATCAGGTTTACTTCCTCTGCACTATCATCAAACAGGTCGGTCTGATAGGATCCGTAGATCAGTCCAGAAAACTTGATTCCGATAAGGCGAATAAGCATCCGCCGACTATAAAGCTTTTTAAAAAGGGAAAGCACAACATCTGTGAGTTTCCGGTCCGAGTTTGTATAAGAAACCAATAACAGCTGGGTATGGGTATCAAAATTACTGTACCTGATCTTGAGCGTAACACAGCTGGTCAGTTTCTGGTCTTTTCTCAGATTAAAGGCCAGTGTATCGACCATACCGATCAAAGTCCGGCGCATTATATCCATATCGATAGTGTCCTGTTGAAAAGTATTTTCCTTGGACATAGATTTCTGTTCACGGAAAGGTACGACGAGAGAATCGTCAAGTCCATTTGCTTTGCGCCAGATATTGATCCCGTTCTCACCAAGCACTTTCTGCATGGTAAATACTTCCATCTGCTGTAAAGTACCGATTCTGGAGATACCCATGTTGCGGAGTAGTGTAAAGGACTTCTCTCCGACCATCGGTATTTTTCGGATGGACAATGGCGCCAGAAATCCTTTTTCTGTTCCGCTGTTGACATGCTTTTCGCCACAGGGTTTGGCCTGACCGGTGGCGATGTCTTTCAATTGTATAAAAAGCCGTCCGCCGGCTTCCATTAATCTGGTAGTTGCCCAATTCAAAATAACTAATATTATTAGCAAAAAGTCAAGGGAGCGCAATGCTAATGTAATAAAAAGCCACTTTCTTCAGATGAAATTGAAAGGCTTGAAAATAAAGTGTTTTCTTCTGAGCGACTTTCAGTCATAAGAGATATATTTGTTTTCCAATGGTATACGGGAATTTCTTACATTTATGACTACCAGTTAGTACCGGATGATATCAAAAATGGAATCGACGGCAGCTTATGGATAATGACAAGCAGGCAAAAATCAAAATCGAAGACTGATATTCCTCTTCTGCCCCAGGCGATCGAAATTATGGATTGATACAAAAATCACCCATTATGTATTGAGCGTGGATCTATTCTGCCTGTTAAATCGAATCAAAAAATGAACGAATACCTTAAGGAGATCGCTATAATCTGCAATTTGGCCGGCGAGCTTAATACACATAAAGCAGGGCGGACATTTGGGAGTACCGTAACACTGAAAAATGGATTGTCTATTATAATAATGAAAAAACTTGATTCAATAAAGGAGATGCTTTTAGGAAATAATATGTAAGACAATTAGATGCACATAAAATTAAAATTCATAATTTAATGTCCGCTAGCATCAGTAACATGTTACTGATGCCTATTAACGTATGGCCTAAAGATTCTTCATCTTAAAAATCTGCGAGGTGTAATTTAACTCCTTTGTCTGCAAAATGTTTGTTTTGGCCCGCGCAAGGAGGGCAAATTCTTTGGGTGCAAGGTTTTTTAAAATTTGTTCTCTCCATTAGCAACTATATATGTATATTGAAAGGCAATGCTTTCTCATTGAAAAACTGCAATGTAACAAATTAACGCAACCAGTTGTCATTACCTTAGGTTCACCTTTTAAAATATCATATGAAAAGTTCTTTCAAGATCATTTTACTACTATTTGCAAGCACATTGTCTCAGCAGGTTTTTGCGCAAAGTACTTCGGACAGCATTGATCTCTTCATAAAAGAGAAAATGTTCAAGTTAAAAATTCCTGGACTTCAACTTGCCATCGTTAAGAACAATAGGTTAGAGAAGCTGTCCGCCTATGGCCTCGCCAACATTGAACATCAGGTTGCTGTTGATTCAAAAAGTTCATTTTCAATCAATTCCATGACAAAGACCTTCGTGGGTGTAGCTATCATGCAATTACAGGAGCGGGGGAAATTAAAGGTAGAAGACCGCATCTCCCAATATATTTTAGATATTCCTGATGATTGGAAATCGATTACCATTAGGCAATTATTAAGCAATACTTCCGGACTTCCGAACAACATAGACTATAAAGAACAGGTTCTTGGTGATGGCACAGAAGGGAAAAACTGGGAGATGGTAAAGAAATTACCGATGCAATTCAAACCGGGAGAAAGGTTCAGCTATAATCAGACCGGATATTATATCCTGGGAAGAATAATCACTATATTAAGTGGTCAGCATTTCACTAAATTTATTGAAGATAATCAATTTAGGGTGGCAACGATGAGCGCAACGCAGTTCGGCGACTCCAATGACATCATACCCAATAGTGCAGGGGCATATTCTACAATTGTCAATGTGGACGGTAAATGGATCAATGACGGCAAGCTGCATAATGCCTTTGCCACTTTCCCACTCTTCTTCAGAACTGCAACAGGTATAATCTCAACATGCGAGGACTTGGCCAAATGGCTGATTGCATTACAAAGTGGAAAGCTGTTGAAAAATAAGAAGAGCGTGCAGCAATTGTTTACTTCCGTAAAATTGAACGACGGTCATATTGATGGTTTTAACAAACTCACTAACGGCTATGCATTGGGTTGGCCTACCGTAGTCAGAGATGAACATCCCGCAGCTGCTCCTGTAGGTGGAATGCGCTCTGCATTATTCGTCTATCCTAAAGATGATCTGTCGATAATCGTTCTGACTAATCTTCAGGGTTCTAACCCCGAATGGTTCATTGATGAGATAGCAGGATATTATTTTCCAGATATGAAAATAGCAAACGGTTTTGGATTGAGTAAAAATCTTAAACTGCTACGGCAGGAACTTTTGAAGAATAATTTTCAGAACAGTTTTAAAATCTATTCCAATATTAAACGTAGCAATAAAGCATTTGATCTGTCAGAAGACGAGGTCAATTCGTGGGGATACCAGCTTATTGAACAAAATATGAACAAGGAAGCATTACAGATTTTTCAATTAAACACTTTGTTGTTTCCGAAAAGTGCAAATGTCTATGATAGTTATGCAGAGACGTTAGAACTGCTAGGAAATCGCAAAGAAGCCATCAAAAATTACAGCAGATCCCTTGAACTTAATCCAAAAAATGACAATGCTCGCCAATTTTTAGAAAACAAAAAATAAGAAATTTCTAGATCAGTAATTCATTATCGATCTGCTCCACATTAGCGTGGTCGCCCAAAGAAACTGGTTATTTTCAAATATCGAACTTCCCTCAAGAATCAATTTCTCCAGTGAAGCATTTCATAGGGATAATATTGCTATTCTTTAAGACTGTTGTCATCCAAGCCGGGAATTTTAACCAGAGCGTCAGGTTCAAAACTCCAGTAACCTGTATCGGAATGCCCCTTATACCATTGCTTCTGAAGATAGAGTCGAATATTAAAAAGCGCCTGATCTGCTATTACCATTTCTTTATGAAAAGTTAAAGTCAGAATCAAATGAACAGCTGATCGCTGTAGTCGTTGTTGTGATTCAGGATTAATTAAAATTGCTCTTAAAGAAGCGAATCGGCAGATTCAGAAAGGCTTTGATTTTAAAAGCTGGTAGTACATTAGTTATTGAATTGATCTAAATCATACGATTGATTTTAAACTATTTAATGCTCATCCTTTACATAAGATAACTATGCAGCCCATTCAGCTATATAAACAAGAGGTAAAAGAAATGACTGAATTAATCAGAACGCAATGAAGTGATGTCCGTTCAATCACTGAGCAGAATAATCTTTCGCCTACTAATACTAGTATCGAACACTAGCAGGGAAATCACAATGAAATATTACAGTCGATATCTAACACATTTGGCCCCTCTAGAGACCATAGAAGATAATATTATCTATGATGGTTGTAGAAATTACATGTATGAGAAAAATTCAAGAGTGGAAAATGCTTCAGATGTCCTATCTGTATATGAAGGATTAAGAGATGGAACATTATTCTTTATGCATAAGTTGTTGAATTCATATTCCATTAACGAACGTGTAGCTAAACATTTCATTGTTCTGAATCGTTCAATTAATTTAAAATGTTGCTGGGCAGATAAATCGAGCCATTTAATTCATTATATTTATTATAAAATATCCATATTAGAATAATTTGCTACAATTGAATCTTAAATTTCAAATATTCTACTAAAGATTCCTGGTTAAAATAAGAAAAAATGAACGGAGCGCACTGGCATCTAATTTTAAATCATCTACCACTGATATTCCCACTGGTAGGTTTAATCGTCCTGATCACAGGATTCATCTCAAAATCTGAACCGGTTAAAAGAACAGCGTTTTTGGTTTTTATTTTGGGAGCTTTGGCAACAATCGCTGCAATGGCGACCGGAGAAGGTGCTGAAGATGTTGCAGAAAAATTGACCGGAGTGACGAAGGACTATATACATGTTCATGAAGAGGTAGCGGAAACTTTTGCCTTGCTTTCATATATTATAGGTTTAGGTTCCCTCCTAGCAATCTGGGCTAGCATTACGAAAAAGTCATTTTCCAATAGTATATCTATTTGTTTACTCGCTTTTGCTTTGGTCTTGATGTTCTTTGCAAAGAAGACTGGAACAACGGGAGGTGAGATAAGGCATGAAGAAATAAGAACTGGCTTTATAAAGTAAATGGACTGCTTTGCAGGCTTAAACTTCAATCTATATATATTGGGATGTATGTCATCTAACCATGGATTTTACTCAGTCAAAATTTAGGAACAATTAGCAAATTTGTTTGTTGTAAAGTGCATTGAATGTTACTGATACTTCAAAACAACTATTACTTCCACTTAAAACAGCTATTAATTTTATATAAATAGCTGTTTTTTGCTTATAAGGTTTAAGAAGTTATCTATTGTCAAAAAAATAAATGTCAAAGTCTTAGAAGTGTCGGAAAGATTAGACGGTAGAATATAAACCCATTATAGAGCCCTTACAAACTACCTAGGAGCTTTGGGAAACAATAATATATCTAGTTTTGAGGATAATGCTTTTGCAACCGACTAGTAAAAGTTAAGCAGTATTCCGCTTAACACTTAATAAAAAAAAACAGAGTAAAAACGATCCTAAAGGCCAAGAGCCTTTACGATCTTGCGATTCTGAAAAGCCTATATCAAGAAAAAGCGCTACAAACTTAGAATTAATGCGCAGTAATTACGACAATCGGCATCAGGCTTTGCCCCAATTCCGTGAGTTCACACTCCAATTTGAGCGGTAGTTCGTCGTATGCTTTTTTTGTGAGAAAGACGATCGACAGGACTGAGATTATGCCCTATTGTATGTATAAGTATTGCAGATTAAGATAAATTTTAATGCTTGCAGCAATTCAGTTATAAACTTCCTCAATTCGGTTATTTTTCCCATCGCGCATTGACGCAATTTTGCAATAACAAAAATTTACAAAATGAAAATTATACTGACAGGTTCTTTGGGAAACATTGGTAAACCACTCACAGAACTACTTATCGCAAACGGACATGACCTCACCGTAATCAGCAGTAAACAGCAAAGGGCTGCTGCCATCGCAGATCTTGGGGCAACACCCGCCATCGGAAACATTAATGATGCTGAATTTCTCATTTCAACTTTTAAGGGAGCCGACGCTGTTTATCTGATGGAAGCATGGGAAGGAATCGGAAGTCTATTGGACAAGAACATAGACTTTATGGCAGAATTTAAAAAGATTGCTCATACCTATGTGAAAGCAGTTCAGCAGTCAGGTGTCAAAAATATTATCCACCTGAGCAGTGTTGGAGCCCATTCCGCTGAGGGTACGGGAAGTCTTCTGGTACATCACAATGTAGAAAATATCTTGGGGACATTGCCTGAAGATGTCTCTATAAAATTTCTGCGTCCCGTGGGTTTCTTTACCAATATATATAGATGGCTGCCGATGATCAAATCTGATGGAGCCATTATTCAAAGTTATGGTGGCAGCAAAAAAGAGCCATGGGTTTCTCCCGTGGATATCGCAATAACAATTGCCGAGGAAATGGAAAAACCTTTTACCGGTAGAACGGTACAGTATATCGCAAGTGAGGAAGTTTCACCGGACGAAATTGCTGCTGCTCTGGGGAAAGCAATCGGAAAAACTGATCTGCAATGGAAAATTATACCAGCTGAACAGTTATTAGATCAGATGCTTTCTGCAGGAGTTAATCAGTGGATTGCCGAAGGTCTGATAGCGATGCAGCAGGCTCAGTCAGATGGAAGCCTGTATGAGGATTACTACAGGAACAAGCCTAAGCTGGGAACAACAAAGCTTAAGGATTTCAGTAAAGAATTCGCAGTAGTGTACAATAAATAATATAATTATGAATACAATGAAAAAGGTCCTTATTACAGGGGCAAACAAAGGTGTTGGACTGGAAACCGCACGACAATTGTTGGAAAACGGATATTATGTTTTCATTGGAAGCCGAAGAATGGAAAATGGAGAATCAGCAGTACTCAAGCTTAATCAGGCCGGTTACTCCAATGTGGAAGCTATCCAACTGGATGTGACAGATCAACTATCCGTAGACCGCGCGAGAAAAAAAATAGAAAGCAGAACAGAAGTACTGGATGTCCTTATCAATAACGCGGGAATAAACGGTGGAATGCCACAGGCTGCGCTGGAAGCCCCAGCTGAGAATTTTCAGAAAGTGATGGACACAAATTTATACGGGGTAATCCGTGTAACGCAGGCTTTTATCGACCTGCTCAGAAAGTCCGATGAGCCAAGGATAGTCAACGTCTCATCCAGTGGCTGCTCCCTAACGCTACATTGTGATCCTAGCTGGAAATATTATGACCACAAAGGGGCTGTATATACAGCTTCCAAGGCAGCCATGAACATGTACACCATCAATCTGGCTTATGAACTGCGCAATACTGATTTTAAGGTCAACGCAGTCTGTCCGGGATTTGTGGCGACTGACTTCAATGCACATCGCGGTACGGGTACTGTACAGGAAGCCGGAGCGAGAATTTCAAAATATGCTATGATCGGTAAGGATGGTCCAGGTGGGAAATTTATCAGTGAAGAGCACAATCCACAGACCGGTGAAACTCCCTGGTAATAATTGAGTATTTTTGTAAAGGTATGGGATAATAAAAAATCTGTACCAAGCTTTAAAATAGTAACGGCTGTTATGAAAGATATAAAAAACAAACTGCATAAATTCGGCTCCCTCTCAGAGTTTCATCAGATCTTTGGATTGCAGAAACCTGAACATCCCCTGATCAGTTTTATATCCATTCAGGATATGAAGATGCCGGAGGAAACCCTGCCCGAATATATGGTACTGGATTTCTACAAAATAGCATTTAAGGATACTGTCGGAAGGGCAAAGTATGGGCAGAGTCATTATGAATTTGGTGAAGGTGGAATGGTATTCACTGCACCGGGACAGCTATTCGAAAAGCCTAAAAACAGCCATAGTAAAGGTTTTCTTCTGCTGGTACATCCAGACTTTTTCATGTCATTTCCCTTAGCAAAAAAGATTAAGCAGTATGGCTTCTTCTCCTATTCTACAGATGAAGCGCTGCACCTGTCCGAAAAAGAAAAAGGAACAATATTTTCAGTATTTCAGATCATTAAGGAGGAGCAGGATAGCCGAATTGATAATTTTAGTCAGGATGTACTCATTTCCCAGATAGACCTTTTGCTGACCTACTGCGAGAGGTTTTATAAAAGACAGTTTATCACCCAAAAAGCTTTGAACAAAGGTCTTATCGAGCAGTTTGAAGATATGCTTGACCGCTATTTCAAAGATGAACGGGCGAATCAGCAAGGTTTACCGACAGTACAGTATATTGCGGATCAGCTGCACCTCTCAGCAAGCTATTTAAGTGATATGCTCCGCTCGTTAACGGGACTCAATACTCAGCAGCATATCCACCACAAGCTCATTGAGCATGCAAAAGATATACTGTCAACGACGGATCTATCGGTTTCTGAAATTGCCTATCAACTGGGTTTTGAATATCCGCAGTCATTCAGCAGATTGTTTAAAAGTAAAACTTCCATGAGTCCGGCTCAGTTCAGGCAGTCGTTCAATTAACCAAAAATATAGAAGTGGAAAAGTGAGATAAGATTTAAATGAAACCTTATTTCACTTTTTTTTAACCAACAACATAATATTTGACTACTGTTGCTTCAAAATTCTATCTTCAAAGTCTCAAAAAGTGGCTTGACCTTAAAAACTTTTGTTTATAAATGATGATCGGAGTTTATGTGCGATCGTCACATTTCTCTGATTATTTTTGTTATTTTTTTAATGTTTCTTTGACGTGTAGCCCGCACGCTGACCAAAAAATATTCGATAACAGCACCGCAGTTGTTTACGTAGTTGCGTACAATGGCAGAGAAGGCCAGCTGGGATATGTTCATGACAACATCCTTGGGAATATTTAGCAACCATTCTATCTGCTTGATGCCCGTGTTATCAAAATTGGAATCTGTGGAAGTTTGTAATTTTTGACGCGCGTTAGTTATTGATTAACATTTTTTGAAATTGCTTGCCGATAAATTGGTTAATGATATGCTGAAAGTCCTTCTGCAGAGTAAAAACGGTTATCGTTGCATTAGATTCTGGCGAATAAATAACATCAGTACCCCACCAGCCGCCATGGTAATATGCATTAAATCCCATTTCAAAATGATAAATACCCAAACAATATCTGCATTGATCTGGTGATAGGACGTAGCTATGCATAGCTTCCAATAATTTTTTATCATGAATAATTTTCCCGCTAAAGAGATACTGAAAAAATAATGCGGTCTCTCTTGCAGTCATAGCAATTCCACCGCCACCGTAAAGATCCCATGAGGGATCAATATCGTAGGAATCCCAATTGTACTTTTTGGCATATTGATGGGCAAGCGGCATTGTATTCTCTGGATACTTTTCCAGGTCAATAAACCAGGTTTTAGTCAACTCCAATTCTTTATATTTTAATAAACCACGCATAGCGGTATAAAAGGGCTTCCGCATTTTTTGCTCAATAATCTCCGTCAGTAGTAAATAATTGATATCCCCATAACTAAATTTCTGTCCTGCTGGATGTGGATCCCCTATTTCAAGGGATCGCCTGACCTGCTCCTCTTTCTTCCATTTATAGTTTGGATGCAGATTAACAAACTGGAAGTAAGCTTCATCTACATAGTCCTGAATACCAGATGTGTGCGACAGTAGATGCTTTACCGTAATATGATGTAGATCATAGCCTTTTTTTTCGAACAATGTTCGCGTATTTCGCGATAGTAAATTTTTAATGGGCTGGTCAATAGTAAGTTTCCCTTCTTCCACCAACCTAAGTATTGCTGCAGCAACATAAGGTTTGGTATTGCTTGCAATCAGAATAGGCTGTTGATAATCCAATGGTTTACTTGATTTTATGGCTGATACGGGGCCGCAATTTATGATTGGCCATTCCGACAAAATCAGTGCGACAATTTGTATCAGGTTTTCTTTCAGTATGATCAGCAGTAGTCCGGGGTAAATAAGAAATATTTCGACTTTCCATAATTATTTTAAAGTAGTAAACTTTCCAAAAATGAGGATTTTTAAAATCTGAAAAAATCTTAATAAATGATATATAATAAATAAGCAGATGTTCTATCTTACAAATTTTAAATAGATTGGAAAAATAATAGCAGCCTCATTTCTAAATGAGACCGCTTATTCAGTATCATTATATCTTTTAATATTTTACTGAGCCATACTCATAATGTCATCATTGCCACTATATGTATTTCGTGAATTCATCTAATGGTAAACGAACTTTCGCCGCATTTACATAGGGATCTTTTTCGGAATCTCTATACCCTAGAGAAAGCAAAACTACACTCTTTAATCCCTGTTCTTTTAATCCTAAAACCTCATCAAATTTTGCAGGATCAAACCCTTCCATCGGAGTGGCATCTATACGTAAATCTGCCGCTGCTAAAAGTCCGTTTCCCAAACCGATATAGGCTTGCTTTGTTGCCCAAATAAAATTTTCTTCCGGTGTTCTACCTGTAATATTAACCACCAATATTTTACGAAATTCGCCTAATGCCTCAACAGGAATTCCTCGGGTATCCGCCATTCTTTGCATATAGTCATCAACGTGTTCTATTGACAAATTGTCTAAAGCAGCAAATACCAATAAATGGGAAGCTTCTTCAACCTGGGGATTGAAACCGCCTTCCGCCAATTGTTTCCGGATTTCCGGATTTTTTACTACAATCACACGGTAAGGCTGCAAACCAGCTGATGAAGCTGAAAGGTTGATCGCTTCAAGAATTGTTTTAACATTAGCATCGCTTACTTTTTGCGCGCTGTATTTTTTTACGGCATAACGCCATTTTAATGATTCTTTTAAACTCATTGTGTTTATTTTTTAGATTACTTTTTAAGAAATTATTTTTATAAACCAAACACTTCCTGAATGCCTTTTTCAAGATTTGCAGGCACTCGACCCAATAATTTTTCAAGGTCATTGGTAACGATTTCGAACTGACCGTTTTTAATATCAACATTAAAGCTGGTTATTACAAAATTGATAAAATCATCCACTCCTGCTTCTTTTAGCTGTTCCTTAAAAGCTTCTGTCTCCGCTGCCGTGTAGGTTACTTTTTTACCAGAGATCTTGGATAGAGTATCTGCTACGTCTTGATAAGAATAAAGGGCATTTCCTGCAATGTCATAGATTTTGTTTTCGTGTCCGTCCTGTAACAGTACATTGGCAGCGGCTTCTCCCATTTCTCTTCTGAGGGCGAAAGGAACTTTTCCGTTTCCTGCGGGTAAATAAAATCCTGTCTCAAATACATTTTCACCCGCGTAAAATGGAACAAGATCCATATAAAGGTTATTTCTAAGAAAAGTATAGGTTAAACCGCTTTCAAGGATATGATGTTCCGTTTTAAAATGATCATCGAGACCTTGTACTGCAGATGTTTCTATATTTCGATGAGAAACTCCGGTGTAGACAATATGCTGTACACCTTTGTCAACTGCAACATCAATGAGACGTTTATTTTGTTCCAAACGATGGGGCATGATAGTGGGAATGAGTAAGACTTTACTCACGCCTTTCAACGCTTTATCTAACGATTCCTCATCATCAAAATCTCCAATACGAACTTCAACACCCTGATCTTTTAATTTTTTAGCTTTGTTTTCATCTCTGGCTAAAATTGCAAATTGGTCCCGCTCTAAATGCTTTAAAAGATGCTGTGCGGCTGCACCTCCAAGATGTCCTGTCGCTCCTGTTACTAAAATCATTTCTTTAATTCTTCTAATTTTTAAAAATTGTCATTAATAGGCAGCAGTAAATCTTGTTTGATGATGCTTAGGATGTTCAACTTCATCGGCAATAACAACCGCTAGATCTTCTACAGAAAGAATGTTTTTACCTTCTTCATCCAGCACGGGATAATCTGTTCCCAATCTGTATTTTCCTGTTCTGCCTGTGGTTATGCCCTGGTGCATATCTGCTGCCGGACTAAAGAAAACCCAATCCAGATCTTTTTCTTCTTTCAGGAGATGGTAATAATCTCTTGCCGCTTTCGCTCCCGGAACAAAAGGATTGTCTGCCGGAAAAGAATCCAACATCTGCGTACCATCCGGCAAATAAAGACTGCCCGCTCCGCCAATAGTAATGAAACGTTTTACACCAGACTGTTTAACACCTTCCTGAATGGCTTTTGATCCGGCGATAAATTCTTCATAAATATTCGGATTGGTCCATCCTGAACCATAAGCACTGACCACAACATCCACATCTTTGATCACTGTGCTCAATGCATTGGCATCAGTAGCATCAACCGCCACGTATGTAAGGTTATCTTTATCCGTTTGTTTTTGGGAACGTGAAATTCCTATTACTTCAATTCCCCTGTTTACCAATTCGTTAGTAATACTTTTACCTACAAATCCCGTAGTTCCAATTACTGCTACTTTCATTTTTTTTTATTTATTAGTATGTTATTGCCTATTTATCTTCTTATTCCGCTCGTCTTTGCTAGATCTCCAAATTTACCCTGCTGAAAATCGATGTACGCCTGATCAAGTTCTTGCTCATTATTTAAAACAAAAGGTCCTCTTGCAGCATACGGCTAATAATATACCTCGCCTCCCAAAACAAGGAAATCTGATGCCTGGGTAGCTTTAATTTTAATCGCGCTGCCATCTCTTTCAAAAAGCACAGCCTGGCTTGGCTTGATTATTTGATGTCCAACTTCCACCTGTCCGTTTATTGCTTTTTGTCTTTTCATTTTGATTATTTTAATAAAACAAATTTATAGTACATTTGCTATATAAAATATAGTACTATACTTATGTATAGTAAGAAAGTAATTAATGATGGAAGTAAAATTGGATTTGGAAGCAATTAGAGATTGTCCAAAATCACTCGTAATGGCAATCAATGACACCATGAATGTTCTTAGCGGTAAATGGAAATTTCCGATTATGGCATCATTGATATTTGGCAAAAAACGTTTTAAGGATCTAGCAGGGGAAATCCCGAAAATTACGCCAAGGATGCTCTCAAAAGAACTTAGAGATCTGGAAATGAACGGTATTGTAAAAAGAACTGTTCACGATAGCATTCCTGTCATCGTAGAGTACGAATTTACGGAATCAGGGAAAAATTTTAAAAAAGTTATGGATGCTATGGCGGAATGGGGCTTGGAACATAGGCAACAACAAATGGTTAACTACAAACAACAGTAGTTTAAAAATTGGTTCCTCGAAAGTACTTACTTTGGTTCGACCATCTCATCGCAGAACGCAACATTAAAATCTTTCCTATTTCTAATTTTTAATAATTTATAAGCTTTATTATAAACATCTGTAAATTTGCTATCCGCCTCCACAACCTTTCTATCCTGCATCTGACATATGACTTGATCGTCTTTTACATAGTATCTGTATTCCGTCTTAGTATCCGGACCGATCGCTGGGCCGGACGTTAAAATTTCCAATGCAAAGATGAGCTTACCCTCCTTAAAATAGAATTCCGTCAGCGTATAAGCATCATCCTTTATAAATTTCTCCACGATCTTGCGCACACTTCCTTTTTCTAGATAATACGTCGTCTGTCCCTCATCCACACAGTCAAGATCCATATATTTGAACTCCTTAATTTTAAAACGTAGCTTATTAATCCGATTATATTCTGCTCGAATCGAATCGATTTCAGTGCCCACAGAATAATTATGCCCAGCAGGGTCAAGTGATGTTTTAAGATGCCTTAAAGTGTTTCCCGACAAAGAGTTGACTGGTAAAAAAGACACAAATGACTAAATGAAAATATAAACGCTATACATTGTAAAATTTTTTGTACTAAAAAGTTTTATTTTATAAAGAACAGATACTAATAGTGATAGTCTGAAACTGCAGTGTCAGCAATTACAAATTTGATCTATTAAAAAACTAAATGCTACTCACTCTTTATTTGAGCTAAAGGCATACAATTACTGAAGCAGTTTTAATGCCATTAATACTTGTTTTAAAATTTATATGTACCTTTTTTATTCATGATATTTAGAATAAAGCTGAACGCGAATCTATCAACGCTGTCCTCAAAATCAATAAAACAAGAAGAGGAAATTTTTAATTAAAGGCTTGGGATTAAAAAAAAATTTAGATCGGTGTGATTTTTCAGACCATGATGCGAATAATTAAGAAAAAGAATAGTCTTGAATAAATTAAACTTAAATGGAAAATATAACAGAATTCACTTTACACAGCGGAAAGATAGGTACTCATCTACACAAACCTGATTATACAAGGGCTTCCGTATTTTTTGCTCAATAATTTCCGTCAGTACTAAATAATTGATATCCCCATAACTAAATTTCTGTCCTGCTGGATTTCGGAGTCTGCTATTCCTTTCGCATAGCTCCAGGAAATGTGCTTCTCGCCCCGACGGAGCACTTCGGTTGGAATACAATGAAGTTGTTCGAGAAACAGTTGATCCAGTCCAAGATTTTTCAAAGAATCTTCAACATGCTTTCTAATAGAATCATAGCTGAAATTTTGAGGCCAACCATTCTCATTATCCTGTCTTCTGCCATGTTTCGTTGCGACATATAGTTCTTTCTTATTTTGCTTCAAAAATACTTAAAAAGCAAATTTAAGATTCGTGGGCAGTATTTTCAATACGTACGTGGGTCGGAGCATGAAATCTTTGCCGCAGATTGGTTTTATGCCGGAGGTGTTATCAACGCATCCTAAACCCTATAGGCATTTCTGGAAACCCGGGGACAAATACAGCGATATAATTACAGGCTGGGCATACCCTCGGAAAGATTATAATAAGTGGGGCGAGCTGGTTTACCAATGGGTAAAACACTGTTTGGCCAGATATGGAAAAAAAGAGGTTGAGACCAGGTACTAGAAGGTCTGGAACGAACCGAAAACTATTGTGTACCGCTTAGTTTATAAAATAGTACACCGTGAGCTGGAATTTCAAGCTGCAATGCATCCGCATTTGTCTGTATTTGAGCTATGTCTTTTTGGCGCCATAAATCCCGAATTATCTGCTTGCCATAGATCCCTAATTTACTAAAATCGCTATAAGAAAGATTGAGCTTTTCGAGTCCAAAATTAGCAAAGGCTACGGCTTTGCTACCATCTTCGAGATCCTTGGTATAAATCCGAAGATCATCTATCGTTTGCTGACATGTACCCTGCCGACCAAGTGCATCCTGATTTATAGCTATAACTTCGTCATTAGTCAACAGGTTCAAAGTAAAACTGTCTAACTTTTCAAGATCACATCCGATAAGCATTGGAGCAGAAAAGATACTCCATAGACTGATATGTAAATACTGCTCATCAGGTTTAAGTCTGGTTGGATGAGAGTTTCCCCATCCCACAATTCCTACAACTAGCATATCGGGATCATTCCAATTACCCGGTTTTGCATAACTAGCAGCTTTATCGTGCGCCAATGCAATATCTCGCACACTGGCCCAGCTGTCAGTTATATCGTTTGTGGTACGCCAAGATTGCGCATGAACTTGATTTCCCCACTTCCATACATCTCCCATACCGTATTGACAGAGATTGTAAACTATGTCCCGAGATTGCTTTTTCAAATAGTCTCCCATAAGCTGAAATGGATAAACCCCTTTCTGAAGGTCTCCACCTCCTTGGAAAGATAAAGAAGGAACAGTTTGTGGATCGCTCGTGATCGGCCGATTGATAACCCCTCCGTAACTGCACCAGTCATACTTCAAATAGTCAATCCCCCATTCTGCATACTTTTCTGCATCTTGCCGTTCATAACCGTAACTTCCAGCACATCCACCACAGGTCCAGGGACCCGGAGATGAATAAATGCCAATCTTGAATCCCGAATCATGTATATATTCTGCCAGCCCCTTCATATCTGGAAACTTAGAGTTTGTGATAATATAGCCGTCTTTATCGCGCATATTTCCTGCAAAAGCTGAATCTTTCTGATCCCTATTAAACTGCCAAGAGTCATCAATATTGATATAGCTCCAACCATGATCAACGAGACCGCTTTTGACTAAGGCATCAGCAGCACGCTTAACTTTTTCAGCAGATACTTCATGCCCAAAACAGTTCCAGCTGTTCCAGCCCATGGTTGGAGTAAGTGCTATTTCATCTCCACATACAATACGTAACTGCTTTAAAGCCGCCCCTTTTCCATTTCTTGCTGCTAATTTCACCTCATAAGTACCTTTTTTCGCTATATTTCCCGTGATGATTCCGGTATTTGAATCTAAATTCAGGCCTTTTGGTAAATTTTCAACCGAAAAACGCATTGGCCTTAATCCAGTAGCAGCTATTCTAAACAAAAATGGTGACCCCGGTCTGACACCATACACCGAAGCGTTATTGATACGTGGTGTCTCTTTTGCTTTTGGGGTAAGAATATAGGGAACTGATGCTATTGGATCAAAAGTTTTGAAAATAGCCTTTTCATCTGCAATAAATTTTGCATCTACCCAATTGGCATGATCATAATATGGACCATTACCCCCGTCTGTTACAACTAAGGCCAACTTTTTAACACCCTTCAGCTCGACATCAATTTTTTTTGCAGCATCTTTTGATCGCATAATACCACTTGACCATAATTTTTTCTTATCTCCATAAACAATAAATTCAACAGCGGCATCGTGATCCCGGACAGCATCGTCTAATCCAACGAATGCTGCGAATTTTTTCGCTTTTCCATCTACCTGAATAAAAAGTGAACTTTCAGCATGTGTACCAAAGCCTCGTTTATAGACTTGACCAGCGATCGTTAGTGGCTTTCCACTAACAGACTTATTTGCTTCGGGATTTCCGTGCCCCACTGTCGCAACTTTCAGGTCCAAGTCGTCTAACCACACAGTTCGCTGAGCGTAGACAATGCGCGTCATTGACAACAATAATAAGATCAGTATTCCTTTTTTTATGCTGTATATCATATTTTGTATTTAATTTGTTTACGGTTAAAAATATTATATGTCTTATCGATGTCTTTCAACTAGGCGAACTTGAAATATTCGACCTGTACTATTGTTTTCCCGCGCCTTAAATTCAACGCGAATCTTTGTTTTGTTTTTCGTCCACTCTTGGGGAATGGAATAAGTGATATCGAAAAACCTACTCTGTTCCCATTTTTTACCGACATCTTCTGTAACCAATATCTTGTCATCAACCAGAATATCAAATTTCTTATTCCCAAGCTCATATCCCCAATAGCGAACTAAAAGATCTAATGGTTGTTTCTTATTGGTTTGGAGTTCAAAAGAAAAGCTGCCTCCTCTATTAGTTTGACGCCATGACTCACCTTGATGTACACCTTTGGCTATGTTTTCGCCTTTCAAGACGTGGTCTACTTCGGGTTGCTGCTCTCCTAGCTTGATCATATCTGCAGTACGCTGATCTAACCCAACTTTTTCCTGTTCTTTATGCTGCATTTCCTTTTTGAGATAATCAAATCTATTTTTTGTTACAGACAACCAATACATCATATAACGGCTATCATGAATTTGATAAAATGGCTGAAGTGTCAAATTCTTTTCATTTCCCCTGGTAACCACTGCATTCATCCTGTAATGGAGTGAATCGCTATCTAACGGCGCGCTTTCATTCAGCAATTTTAACAGATCCTTTCGTTCTCCCAATAGGATCGGACTGTCGAACAGCGAAACCAACGGGCCATGTGCTATATGCCCCCAACGATGGTCATCGGCAACCAAGCCATCCAAATTTTCAGTTCCCACTTTTGCTCCCATTAAGATTGGGCCACGAAATAGCGCTACATAATCCGGGTTAAATGGAAGTTCTTCGACGTGAAATTTTAATTTTGTATCTAATGTAACTATGTCTCCTTTATTCCATATGCGATCAATAATAATGTACTCCCCTGGTTTGGTATTATCCGCATAATTAAACCCGTCCACCTGTACTTTAAGTTCGCCTTTCTGAGCCCAAAGCGGATAACGCACAAACATTTTCATTCGAGTGGGCGTATCAAGATCAATAGTTAGGGAACCTTGGCCGGTTACGGGTAAATTGCCTTGCTGGGTCAACGTAATTTTCTTCTCTTTCCACTGAACTTCCGAAGGCACAAAAAGATTTACATAAAGGCTATCACGCTGATGACTATAAATCATTTCGCCATACTTACCATGATTTTCCATTCCGGTCCCCACACAACACCACATTGCACTATTAATACTAGAGTACACTCTATAATGTGCAGGTCTAGCAGACGTAAAATAAACATAACCACCATGCTCAGGATGCTGGGTTGAAAGAATGTGATTGTAAATTGCTCGTTCATAAAAATCCATTAACCTAGCATCGTGTCTCATTCTAAAAAGCCCTTCGGTCAACTTCAACATATTATTTGTATTACAAGACTCAGGGCCTTCACGCTCTTCTATGTAACTTAAAAAATCCTTCTGGGAGGGAAAATGTTCGCGCCGACTATTTCCACCCAATGCAAGCGAACGATAGCCCACTACAGTCTCCCAAAAAAATCGCGCCGCAGTAGCATAATCCATATCATCTGACACTTCGGCAACACGTTGATATCCCACAGCTTTGGGAACTTGTGTATTTGCATGCTTATTATCGAGATTATCCACTTTTATACGCATACTGTCAAATATTTCCCGATGTGAGAATCTCTTTGCTGTCTTTAAATAACGATCGTCTTTCGTCATTTGGTAGGCGTCTGCATAAACTTCGTTCATTCCACCAAATTCATTAGCTAACATTGTCTCCATCTGACTATCATCTAGCTTACTGATCAGTTGCGCACCCCAATCACATAGCTTTAAAAACATCTCTTTAGCTTGCTCATTACCCCCGTACAACCACGCATCCCGCAGACCGGCATAGGTCTTATGCAAATTATACCACGGCACCCAATAACGCCCTACAATATTCACATTTCCTTTCCCAACTTCATTCCAGATATATTTACCCTCAGGAACACCCCCTAAGTAACCATTGCCCTGCTTGTCCTGACATTTTTTCAATTCAGAAAGCATATATTCCATACGTATTTTTAATTGTATATTATCTGTGGCAGCATAATGAATGGCCAATGCTGAAAGGTAATGTCCACCAATGTGACCATCGAGATCAATCCAATTGCCAAAACTCGGAGCTTTTGGCGGCAGACCAGCCTCTTTTAGAAAAGGGGCCAATAGCCTATCGACATCATAATGGAGCAGTGTTGTCACATTTAGGTCCTGCGCATGTTTAAAAGGGCTTTCTAAGAGCTTAACATCCGCTAAAGCGAAGTTAGTTTTGTAAAGACGATCTTGCGCTGACGCTGTACCGCTAAAGAATAATAAATAAATCAAAAATTTAAAGTAAGCTCTCATAGCTAATAAGGTTTAATAATTTTGTTGAAATAATCTGCTTTGGCCTGCGATTTTTGAAAAAATAGTCCTATTCAACAGATACTTTTTCGATCTGTCAACCAGTGTCTGTCTTTTTCTCCTATTCAAATGTATGTACGTATCTAAGCCTGAGGCGAGCGATCCCTTACTTACAATTGGTTATTGATGACGCTATTTTTATACTCAACCACCGGATCATTAAAAGCGGTTAATAAAGGCAGGTGCATGTTGAGATTCTTAGATCACTCTTCAAAATTATCATACTTGGCCAAAAATAACGTCGTAAAATGTTACTTTTATTTTAATATTTGTTTCAATTAATAGTATTTTCAGATCCTAACACCAAAATACCGCACTGCTAAAGATATACAAGCCGACAATCCGCACTAATCACAAGATTATCAAAGTAAACAACTATCCTCAATGTGCACTCTTTCTCGCCTAATTTTTATTTATTACTTAACCTGTTGTGGCGAGTTTGGATTGTATGGGCTCAATCCACAGTTAAGCTTTAGGTAATACACTATCCGCACTGAAAGAATCTCTTTCCGTAAGACCTGCTACAAATTTATTGCAGTTAAAATAAAATTGCTGCAGCATCTATATGATAGGTGCTTGAAGTCCACTTTGGCAATCCACGTATATCTATGAATCAGAAATATAAGATAAGTAAATATCAATCTTACTTATATAATATCATCGTTTAAAAATGCATAATTCAGCGCTATTATATACGAAGCAGAGTATTAAACAAGTGATTTGAACTCACATCTACATACAGTAGTCTGCCTCTGACATACGCGAGATCATAGCTCCCAAAGCGATAAAGTAGAATTTAAAACTAAATTTTACACCTGAAAAACAATAAGTTAAAAAGGATGTAACAAAAAACAATGTTTATGAAACACGATGATATTTCAGTTTTGAAATGTTATTTCGACATTTATAATCTTAAACGGGCTACAGCATTCGACAGAAGTCAAAGTAAAAGTCCTAAAACCAATTATAAATTCTATTAAAGTTATGAAAAATCCAATTGCAGGAATAAAAATTCCTATGCTCCTACCCACTCGTCCATTCCGATCTTTGGCAGCTGTTAATAATCCACAGCTAGATGGTGTACCGCAAATCTACTACGTTTCATCTATCAGTAAAAATTGATTTAGAAGCTCGATCGAAGACAACACTCTTTCTAGAAAGAAAAATCTGAACTAGCTAAACTGTTTAAATTATGAGAATTCAACTATTAATCATTCTCTTTCTATCTACTTGTGTTTATGCATTTGGGCAAAATACACAGATAGAGGGCTCCGTTAAAAACATACTAGGCGACCCGTTAATCGGCGTCACTGTGGGGATAGAAAATTCCAGTATCGTGACCAAGACAAACAAAGACGGGTTTTATACCATAAAAGCACCAAAAAATGCCACACTGAGCTTTTCGAGTGTAGGTTATAAGACTGTCACTGTTGCGACTTCAAATCGTAAAACAATCGACATTATTCTACAAGATGACACGAGAAAAATTGACGAAGTCGTTGTTAACGTGGGTTATGGCACCATGAAAAAAAGTGACCTTACAGGGGCTGTTTCGTCAATTACAGCGGAGAGTATACAGCAATCTGTACCCACTACGATAGATCAGGTCTTTCAGGGACGAATAGCAGGCCTACAAATGTCATCCAACTCAGGTCTTCCCGGAGGGGGAAGCTCTATTCAGATTCGCGGCATAAACTCTATCAATAGTACAAATGAACCTATTTACGTTGTAGATGGAGTCATTATGAGTGGGCAGACTGGTAATAATGACGTGAATGCACTGGCAGGAATCAATCCGAATGATATCGAAAGTATCGAGGTACTTAAAGATGCATCTGCTTCCGCAATTTATGGCGCCCAGGGCGCAAATGGTGTAATTATTATCACCATGAAAAAGGGGAAAAATGCTCGTCCAATTATCAATTTCAATCTAAAATATGGTTTAGAAGAACTCCCAAAAAAGATAAAAATGATGAACCTCAGGGAGTATGCCGTACACCACAATGCTTTCTCCGATGTGCTCGGCTATGGCCATCGAACAGACTTTGCACATCCTGAGTACCTAGGAGAGGGAACAAATTGGCAAGACGAACTTTATAGAGTGGGCAATCTACAAACATATGATATCGCCGTACGAGGCGGAAACCAGATTTCCAATTATGCCGTCTCCGCGGGTTATCTCAATCAAGATGGTATGATTTACGGATCGGGCTTCAAGCGATTCACTTTTCGGTTAAATCAGGAAACGGAGTTGCGTCCATGGTTAAAAATGGGTGCTGTACTTAATGGTAATTATACGAAGCAAGCTACAGCAGTTTCGTCATGGGGTGTTGTTGGTAGTTCTCTATTGCAAACGCCATCTATCCCTGTCCGAAACGCCGATGGCACATTTGGTGGACCTTCATCTGAATACGATGCCAATAATCTTGGATTTTCAAACCCTTTGGCCATCGCACAGCTCAATCAACGTAACCGAGCTCAATTTGGAGGAAGAGGTAATTTTTATCTGGAGGTTAAACCGACGACATGGATGAATTTTAGATCCGAGCTTACTGGCGAAGGCAATACCAATAACTATCAGCAGTTTTTACCCGCCTATACTTTTGGTGCTTCCATCAAATCTAATTCCGAAACTAGACATGAAAAATCCTTTAATACATTCTGGTCACTGAAAAACCTATTCAATTTTAATAAGGATTTCGGTAAAAAGCACAAAACAACATTAATGCTAGGACATGAAGTCATTGCCACTCGATATGAGTTTTTAATGGGTGAACGTCAATATGGCTCAAGCGAGTTGCCAGGTCTTGACGCTGGAGATGCAGAGTATGATTCGAATGCAGGCAACTCCAATGAAACCAAAAGAATTTCCTTTCTGGCGCGAGGCACCTATAATTATGATAACCGTTATCTCTTTACAGCGACATTTCGCCGTGATGGATCGCATAACTTTGCAAGAGGCCGTAGATGGGGTAATTTTCCCTCGGCAGCGCTTGCATGGCGCGTGTCTCAAGAACGATTTTTCGCTCCTTTAAAAAATAGCATTGATGATCTCAAATTTAGGGTGAGTTATGGCGCAGTTGGCAATGCCAATGTAGACGCATTTGCCTATCAGGCCATTTTAGCTAATGTCCTCACCAACAATTGGGGAGTAGCTTATTCGACTTCAAATATTCCGAACGAAAATATTACGTGGGAGACAACAAAATCTTGGAATATAGGCTTTGATCTCAGTTTTTTAAAGCGGCGTGTTGAATTGGTTTTCGATGCTTACAATAAAGTCACAGATGATCTTCTCCTTCGTTTGTCTTTGCCCTCATTCACGGGTACACGCGGCAATACCCCAGGTTCAGCTGCTCCTCCTTATTATAATATTGGTGCTATAGAAAATAAAGGAATTGAATTTTCCCTCAATACACATAACATCAAAAAGACCGATTTCAACTGGAGAAGTGGGCTTGTGTTTACCCTTAATCGAAATGAGGTGACCCGCATGAATACCAAAACAGCAACAATCCAACAGATTGATTACTCCAATGGCACCAACATCATCACCCAAACCATGCAGGGCAAGCCTATTTCTCAATTTTATGGATACAAACAGATTGGCCGAATTAATACTGCATCTGACTATCTACAGGATAATGGTAATGGAACGAGTACCGTGATTACTGCGACATTTAAAAATCGAATTGGTGACATTGTCAATAATGACGGCTTAGCAACTTCCACCTATGTCGGTGACATCCTTTATGCAGATCTGAATCAGGACGGAATCATCAACGATGCCGATATGACATTGATCGGAAGTCCGCTGCCGAAATTTACTTTTGGTTTCAATAACACGTTCAATTATAAAAACTTTGATTTCACGCTGTTCTTAAACGGTTCTTTTGGTCATAAAATCTTTAATATTTTTAGAGCAGCGCTGGATAATCCCAGAACGTATAGCAATGTCCGAAAAGATGTTGCCAACTATCCAAAAATCGGTTATTATGACGGTGATGCACAAAATACAAATGTGTGGAATGCATTTGTGCTACCAGGTTCAGATCCTGAATTAGGACGCATGTCTGTCAGAGATGCACAAAACAGCATCTTTAGTGATCGTTTTGTGGAAGATGGAACTTTCGTGAGGGTACAAAATATCGCTCTAGGTTATCGGTTTCCAACAAAATTTCTGTCTAGATATAATATCAACAATATTCGGGTGTATTCCAATTTACAAAATGTGTTCATCTTCACCAAGTATAAAGGCT
Organism: Sphingobacterium sp. UBA3549; assembly: GCF_002376635.1. NCBI lineage: Bacteria > Pseudomonadati > Bacteroidota > Sphingobacteriia > Sphingobacteriales > Sphingobacteriaceae > Sphingobacterium > Sphingobacterium sp. UBA3549. The sequence continues at coordinate 25,741 of NZ_DFOE01000020.1, forward strand.
ATACACCTGAAGTAGGTTCCAGTTCAGGGCAAAGTATGCTTCGCTATGGCGTTGACGGTGGTTTTGTTCCTTCGCCTCGCACATATACATTAGGTTTAGATATCACTTTTTAACCATTTGATCATGAAAAATACATTTTATTATATCCCATTAGCCTGTGCTATATTAGGTTTTTCAAGCTGTGAAAAATACCTTGATGTAACATCTGAAACACAGAAACAGGCAACACAATCTTTTAAAAACATAGCCGATCTCCGTGGCGCAACGGCTGCTCTATACTGCCGACCATGGTACACCACCAACACCTCTGTACGGGAAATCACAGAGGCCAGAGCTGGAAATCTATATGTGGACGGAGTGACCGGTGAATTGATCACTACTGCCCTATTCTCAGAAGTTGCTAACTACAATAATATAGCAAACTCTTGGGCATCTTTATATCTGGTGATTACCCAAGCTGATTACATTATCAATGATTATGTGAAAACAGCGATAGCAAATGGTGTAAACGAAACGGAAGTAAAAGCATGTGAAGCTGAAGCACGTTTTATGCGAGCAACTGCATATTGGTACCTCGCAAACTTATGGCACGATGTACCCATTATCGACGATCCTAGAAACCATACTTTAAATCCCCTAACACCACCTCATCGCTTTGAAGATGTGGTGCAATACGCCATTAACGACCTCATATTTGCGTCAGAATTTCTCAAAGATACGGATACAAAAGGAAGAGTGACTAAAGATAGTGCAAGGGGGATGCTATCAAGGATATACCTAATGGCTGCGAATTATGCGATGGGCAACCATTTTTCAACCGATTATCTAAGTCGAAACAATGCAGGAAGCAACAACGAATTGGCAGACACCTATTTTCAGCATGTCAAGAAATTATGTCAACAAGTGGTGGAAGGCGGATATTACTCCATGCTGCCTGATTTCGAACAACTGTGGAGGACACAAAACAATAATAATTCGGAAACCCTATTTGGCATTCAATTTATACCGGGCATTACAGATTGGGGATATACGAGTCCATTGAATGATCTTGCCTACAACAGGGAGTTAACAGGGAACTTAAATGGAGGCGGGGCACTCTTTGTTTCTTACGATATGCTCAAGTCCTTTGTGGATGATGGTGCGTTGTCCAGAATGCGCGGAAGTGTTTCGATTCCTGGACAAAATTACAGTTATATCGGAACTCACTTAAAAGCAGGAAGCTGGACTGTACCTAGCGGAAAAACGAAGGTCAATTTAAAAAAATTTGTTGTAGGTAGTAGTAAAGACACCGATGGAGCGGCTGTTCAGGGGAATACAGGTTTAGTATCACCCATGTTACGGATGTCTGAAATCTATCTCATGTATGTCGAGGCTGCTCTTGGAAGACAACAACAGACAGCTGATCAAATAGCGCTAACATACTTTAATAAAGTAAGGGAAAGGGCATTCAGCAAAAATATCCAGAATTATGTGCCAGCAACAACGATTACCCGAAACCGATTATTTATGGAAAGAAGGCTCGAGTTTTTTTATGAGACGATCTACTGGACTGACCTTAAGAGGAGATCCTTTTACGACATGGAATGGACCCTTAACTTACTCAATAATAAACTAAAAGATAGCGATGCGGAAACCCCATTTACCAATTATGCCTCTTGGGCATACACCTATGATCCTTTATTGTATCCCGCAGGTAAAGGTTGGACAAACTCTCCTCGCGCCCAAAGTGGTTACAAACCACAAGCCGTGGTACATAACCTGCCCGCAGGATCTTATGTGCATGCAGTGGGTTCAACATCCAATATTTGGTGTTTACCCTACCCATCTGCAGATGTAACAACTGATCCTGAATTGACCTCAGCTCCAATAAATTATGACTTTAAATAATTTGATATGAAAAATTTAAGAATTACATATATATTTATCATAGCGCTAATATGTTATAGTTTTTTTTCATGCAAGAAAGATTCAGCTAGCAGCAGCATACAAGTTACAGGTGTCTGGTCTCACAGCAGAAATACAGAACCCACCCAGATATCTTCTGTTTTTTTCAATAATTGGATCCGTATCCACGGCAATGGTTTTACTGGCCTACAGCGTGTCTACTTCAATGGAACACAGGTGCCTTTTATACCAATTTATGTTACCGATACAGACATTATCATCAACGTGCCGGAGACCATACCAACAGGCAGTGATGTAACGGACCAAACATTGCTAAACACCATCAAGCTAGTGACCACAGCAGGTCAAATAAGCTTTGACGGATTTATTTTTCGCGACCCAGATAAAATTCCATCGATCAGTGGAATATCTTATACAATGCCCTATGCTGGAGACCTCATTGAAGTATACGGTAAAAACCTGAAAGATGCGAATGCCGTCAGTTTCCCTGATTCAACAAAAGGTACTATAAAATCTGCCAATGACTCCATCTTACAAGTGATTGTTCCTGCAAACATCGATAGACAAAAATATGGACGCATTACGATTGAGATCGATAATGAGCACTATTCTTCAGCTCCCTACATGTTTTTTCAAAATGGAATATTTCTAAAAACTTTTACAGAGGAAGCTATGGTTGCTGGAGGAAGTAACGGGATCAAAATCTACTCGAATCCAGGGGATATTGCGGCACTGACAGGCCTTCAGCGAAATCCAGAATACGTGATTGCTATTCCGGCTACAAAAACAGATATACCCGTAGCAACAAACAATGGTATTAGCGGCAATTTTTTTAAGTTTCACGCTTATAAAGCTTTCAACAAATTGATTGAGAGCAATAGCGAGATAAAAGGAACAACCTCCATTGAAAATCTCGCCATACAATTTGAACTTTACATGCCATCACCTTGGATATCAGGTGCTATCCCTTTCAAAATGAATAAAAACAGAAGTGGCGTGAACTATGCATATCTCTATAATATCACCGCTTGGGAATGGAAAAAAGTGATTACTGGCGGATTAGAATTAAGTCCATTTAGATTTGACAACGGGTGGAAAACAATTACGCTCAAATTTAGTGAGTTTCCAACACTAGCAATGAGCTCACTAAAAGATTATTCCACATCATTGCAAACAAATGGCTTCGAGTCTTTAGTCGGATATACGAATTACGATCTCAACGAAGATGGCCATACACCACAAGCCGTTAAGAATTTTCAGATGTACCTTGCAAACTTCCGACTTGTTCCATTAACAAATTTAGAATAACAGATCCGTCATATCATCCCCTCCCTTATCAATCCTTTCCGCCCAGAATTAACTCTAATTCCTGGGCGGATTAATTTTGACGTTTGTCCGATATTGTTGCTGTAGGTCGGTAACATTTTATAGTCAAAGGAGTTTATTAGGCTTTGTCTATATTAACAAGATTAGTTATTGGTGAGGAACCGAGGTAAGCGGATTTGAGTCCACCTAGGTCTATGATTAATCGTTGCAGAACAATGCCCTGATCCTATTTTTTGACATATCCTTCAACTTTTGTACATGATCCATCCGTGATCATCGGATGTGATGATTCATTGAAAAATGCCTATAAAAGAAAAAATCCTCTTTACATTCAGTAAAGAGGATTTTTGTACCCGGAGCCGGAGTCGAACCGGCACGGTTTCCCACTGGTGTTTGAGACCAGCGCGTCTACCAATTCCGCCATCCGGGCATATCCGTTTGGGATGATGCAAAAGTAAGCAAAGTTTTTATTATTCCAAATTACCTTACTAATCATTTTTAAAACCCACTGAGAATGAATAAGAAAATTTAAAAAAAACCTTTCACTCCGCTATAAATAGATTGAAAATGGGCTTTTTTACCTAATTTTAATTAGGAAACAATCAAATGATCATGGAAAAAGTAAAACTCGGAAATAGTGAAATTGAATTCAAACCGCTTGTCTTTGGTGGAAATGTATTTGGTTGGATCATAGATGAGAAGCAATCCTTCGCGCTGTTAGATGCTTTTGTCGATATGGGATTCAGCCTGATTGATACATCTAACAACTATTCGGATTGGGTACCGGGGCACAGCGGATCTGAATCAGAAACAATCATTGGCAAATGGATCAGCCAAAGGGATATACGCGATAAAATTCAGATTGCCACAAAAGTCGGTGGACGCCGAATGGATAATAGTAAACCTAATCTGAAAAAAGAGTATATTATCAAATCTGTGGAAGATTCGCTCTTGCGCCTGAATGTAGATACAATTGATCTTTATCAATCTCATCACGATGATCTGACAACCGGAATCGATGAAACACTAGAGGCTTACCATCATCTGATCCAGACTGGAAAAATAAAATGGATCGGTGCATCAAATCTCAGTCCGGAACGAATTGCGGAATCCCTCCGGATTGCTGAGGAGCACAATCTGCCCGCTTATATTGCTATCCAGCCGGAATACAACCTTTACGACCGAGTGAAATATGAAGAACAGTATGAACAATTGGCCCTTAACAATCACCTGGGTGTAATCAGCTACTATTCACTCGCCAGCGGCTTCCTCTCGGGCAAATACCGCTCTTTGGATGATATAAAAGAGGTAAAGCGCTACGATGCATTAAAAGATAGGTTTAATGCGCGTGGTCTCCGTATTTTAGCTGTATTAGCTGAGATAGCCCATAGCCAACAAGCAAGCATGTCAGCCATTGCCTTAGCCTGGATTTTACATAGACCTTCCGTTACAGCTCCTATTGTAAGTGCAACCAGTATCCAGCAGCTCGAAGAACTCAGCAAAGCTGTAGAAATCAAACTAACACCTGAAGAGTATTATCTATTGGACAAAGCAAGCTCATAGTAAGCTAAAATACGGATAAATTAATTTAATGGTTTGAAAACAAATACATTAATCCTGAAATAATGGGGTAACCAAATAATATTTGGCTGTACGCCATAGAGGATAATTTGACTGATTTAAATAACAAAACTTATTATTTACATAAAACACATAAAACCCTGTCTACCAACAATAAAAAAAGTGCAACAAAATATTATTTTGGTGCACTTTTTTTATTAAATCGGGCTTTATTGATCTTGCTTATTTATCTTTTTCATTCAATAGCGACAGAATGGCAACGGGCACCATTGCACTGATATCCCCCCCATTAAACCAGACATCTCTAACAATGGACGAAGAAATATGGGCAGTTCCAGATCTACTCATCAAGAAATAACTTTCCACCTCGTTATTGAGCAGCAGATTATTTTGAGCAATGGCGTTTTCAAATTCGAAATCATTGGTATTCCGGAGCCCACGTAATATAAAACGCGCTTTAACCTGCCTGCAGAACTCCACGGTTAAGCCCTTATATTTATGCACCTCAACCCCGCTTACGTCGCTAAAAACACGGCTAATTGATTCCACCCGCTCGTCATGGTCTAACATACCCTTTTTATTGGCGTTATATCCTACCGCAATAATGATTTTATCAAATAACGGCATTGCTCTTTCGACAAGATCTTGATGCGCTAAAGTAAAAGGGTCAAAGGATCCCGGAAAAACAGCAATTTTCATATTAGATCGTATTAGTGTAAAAAGAAAATGATGAATACCCGTATTTTCTAGTTTCTATAAAATTTGGATGATCTTCCATCTGCCTTGTTGACGGATGCTCAACAACGAGGAGCCCACCATTACGCAGTAATTGTTGGTCAAAAATTAGTTTTGGTAATTGTGGTAATTTAGGAATATCATAAGGTGGATCGGCAAAAATAAAATCATAAGTCTGCTTACAGCTAGCAATGAATTTGAATACATCGGCTTTTCTTGCTTTAATCTGCTCCAATTTCATCTTATCCGCGGTATCATTGATGTATTGCACACATTTGAAATGAAGGTCTATCGCGTCAACATGCTCCACATCCCGCGATGCGAGCTCAAAACTAATATTCCCTGTTCCTGCAAAAAGATCCAGACATGCTAAACCATCAAAGTCCAGCCTGTTCTGTAAAATATTAAACAGCGCTTCTTTGGCGATATCCGTGGTTGGTCGCACAGGTAAATTTGATGGTGGATTGAGCCTTAAGCCACCTAAACGACCTCCGATTATTCGCATAGTATAGAATCAAATAATACATTATATGGCGCCAAATTTGATTCGACTTCCCTATCTGCCAATACAACTTTTGTTTTTAAATCCAATATTTCAATATCAGCAGTATAAGTCGAGATACGCTTATAATAAGATTCATTTGGGATTTCTCCTGAAAGAAGCACTTTGTTAATGGAATCGCCAAGGTTGAATTGCGTTAAAATATTAAGCACATAATAGCTGATATCATCCAGGGTATGAATTTCAAAACTATTATAGAGCTGGAAAACACCGTTTTTAAACAGGTAAAAATCAACCGTATTTTCAGCCACAAAATGAAGCCCTAAGACACTACCTCGAATCGAAACGCGCTCCTGTGCGCGGTCAAGCACAACAGCGAATTCGGGAAGTATCACAGCATCAGGAAACAACCTCCTCCATCTATTTAATAACAATCCATCAAACTGATATACAGCAATTAAATTAAGGTTATCTAAAGAATAGCTAAATGTATTTTCAAGATCAGATGTGCCTAAAAACTTCAGGTAATCGCCCATCTTTTCACTCAGAAAAAACTCTTTCGGAATAAATGTAAAAGTTTGATGCGGTATCACCACACGGACAAATCGAAACGGAAGACTCATAATTCGCGTGGCATCTAAAATCGGCTCCTCTGAAGGATACTCGATCAAAATCGGCGCAACCGACTTTTTATCAACCACTGCCAAGACATCTTTCTGAAAGCCAGCCTTGACCAAAAGATTGTACTCTGGTAAATAATGAATATTGAATTGCTTTGAAATATAATTCATTCGCTGAATTGTAAAAATTAAAATTTCTTAAAGCAAAAATAGCTTTTTCTAGAGGATAAGACAAACCTTTTAAATAACTTTGAAGGTGTTCATCAAAAATCTGTTAATACAGCAATTTCCATTGCAGGCCACCGATCAGCAGTTGGAGGCCTTCGAATTACTGGAAGAATTTCTACTCGCTTTTGACAAGCAATCCTGCTTTGTCCTTCGAGGATACGCCGGTACGGGAAAGACAACGTTAATTTCGGCGCTGGTCAAAGTACTGCCAGCATTACGCAAAAAAGCTGTCCTGCTAGCTCCAACGGGTAGGGCTGCAAAAGTGATTACCTATTATTCGGGTCGCAAAGCACTGACAATCCACAAGAAAATCTATCGAAAAAAATCTGCTGTTTCATTTCAGCTGGATTTCACTTTAGCAGAGAATCTTCATGAAGATACCCTATTTATTATCGATGAGGCTTCAATGATCTCCAATGCTCCTGTAAATGCCTTTTCGGGAAGTCTTTTGGATGACCTGATCCGCTATGTGCAATCCGGGAAGAATTGCACCCTACTATTTGTCGGAGATACCGCTCAGTTACCACCTGTAGGACTCCTGGACAGTCCCGCATTAAACCCAAATTATCTCGAAAGTGAATTTCATCTATGCGTTTATCCGTTTGAGCTGACCACAGTGGTACGTCAATCCAAAGATTCTGGCATACTGTATAATGCGACAAAAATACGCGAAGAGATAACCTCTGCAGAGGAAGATCAAGATAATTTTCCTTTTCCAAAATTCATAACTAAAGGATTCAAAGACCTTTACAGAATGACAGGTGAACGATTAATCGAAGGGATAAACTATGCCTATGACAAATATGGACTCGAAAATACAATGATTATCTGCCGTTCAAACCGCTCCGCAAATTTGTACAATCAAAACATAAGAAATAGGATCTTATTTCGGGACGAAGAACTCACCGGCGGAGATTATATTATGGTTGTAAAAAACAACTACTTCTGGCTACAGGAAAATAACATGGGCGATGGATTTATCGCAAACGGCGATATGGCCAAAGTACGAAAAGTGAGCAATATCCATGATCAGCATGGATTTCGATTTGCAGATGTCACACTTGAATTTGTAGACATTGACGAAATAGAACCTATCACTTGCCGCGTCATCCTAGACAGCCTCTATACGGATAGTCCCAACCTGCCCTATGAAGCCCAAAAAGCACTCTACGAAGAGATCGCCTTGGATTATGCCGATATTATGGATAAAAAAGACCGCCTCGAAGCAATCAAAAAAGATCCCTATTATAATGCACTTCAGATTAAATTTGCATTTGCAATTACCTGCCATAAAGCGCAGGGCGGCCAATGGCCAATCGTCTTTGTAGACCAGGGTTATTTAAACGATGACATGTTGGATCTTGAATTTTTAAGATGGCTATATACTGGGGTGACACGGGCAACAAAGGAGCTTTTTTTGGTTAATTTCAGTGAAAACTTCTATCCATCATAGGATTATTACACGAATCATTCGCAAAAGAACCCCATTATAGATATTTTTACATCCAAAACCATTATTACACGATTATCTATATTATTATTTAATGCATAAGTTCTACTTTATCTTAGCGGTCGGCTTATTACCCTATATGGGTACCGCACAACAGGCGAAAGAGGCGCCTATAAAGGCCAACTATCAGTTGGCGGCGAAATTTTCCCCTGAAAAATTAAAGAAAATGATTTTTTCAACCAGTATCAAACCAAACTGGATAAATTTTTCTGATCGCTTTTGGTATGATTACGCAAGCCCGCAGGGAAGAAACTGGTACATTGTTAATCCCGCCCTGAAAAAGAAAGAACTCCTTTTCAATAATGACGACGTCGCCGCTCAAATTACTAAAATCGTTAAAAACCCTGTAGATGCCCAACACTTGGAATTACAAGGGCTTCGGTTTACTAAAGATGAGAAGAAATTAAGATTTCAGGTTCAGAGTACGCAAGATACCGTCAAATCCAAAGATGAAATACAAAAACTGAAGAATAAGTCCGATACCACCAAAAAGAAACTATTTTATCTGGAATACGATCTGGCAACAAAGTCTGTGTTAGAAATCAGTGACTCGACAAAAGTAAAACCACCTTTGGGTTGGGCGAGCTTCTCCCCTGATACCAATACAGTTTACTTTGCAAAAGACTACAATTTGTATTGGATGGACAGGTCCAACTACCTTAAAGCGGTAAAAAATGAAAAGGACAGCACCATTGTAGAACACCAAATTACAAAAGACGGTGTGCAATATTATGCCTGGGGCGGCGATGAATACAGTACAACTACCGGTGACGAAAAAGATAAAGATAAAGAAAATGAACCTAAACGTAAGCGGGTATGGATCAGCTGGTCGCCAGATGGGCGTTATTTTACCTTGAGCAGAAAGGACAACCGTTCATTAAAACCTTTGTGGGTAATCAATAATGTTGGCTCATCCCGCCCAACACTTGAAACGTATAAATACCAAATGCCAGGTGAGGTCGATTCGACGGAAACTGAACTTTATATCTTTGATGCAGGAGCAAAAACTCCACGTCGCATCGATGTGTCCGCGTTTAAAAATCAGGCCCTCTCAACCTGGACAAAAACTCCGGATAAAAATTCGTATAAAGAGGATTACTTTATCAATTACTGGTTAGGCAATAACGAGGAATTTTACATTTCACGTTCTAGTCGCGACCTCAAACGGATTGACCTCCTAAAAGTCAATGTAAATGGCACAGTAAACAACATTATCCAAGAACGCTCTAATGTCTATCTGGATGCTCAAAAACCATTCCTGATTGAAAATAAAAAGCAATTGATTCATTGGTCAGAAAGAGACGGATGGGGCCATTACTACCTGTACGACACAAATGGAAAATTGATTAATCAGATTACAAAGGGCGCCTTTCATACGGAAGAAATTACTGGTTTAGACCCTGCTTCAGGAACACTATACTTTACCGCATCGGGCCGTGAGAAAAACGAAGACCCTTATTATCTGCACCAATATAGTATAAATACAGGAGGCTCTGGTATTAAATTATTAAATCCGGGAAACTTTGATCACCAGGTGGAAATGAGTGAATCTTCAAGGTACTTTGTTAATAACTCCTCCAGGGTCAACACAACGCCTGAATCTGTCTTATACAATAGCAATGGACAAAAAGTAATGACATTGGAAAAGGCCGATCTGTCGTTACTTTTTGCTGCTGGTTACAAATTTCCGGAACCCTTTAAAGTAAAAGCTGGAGATGGTACCACGGATCTTTATGGGGTGATGTATAAACCATTTGATTTTGACAGCACCAGAATGTACCCCATTGTCGAATATGTCTACCCTGGACCTCAAACCGAAGCGGTCAATAAGTCATTTGGCAGAAGCATGGACCGAATCGACAGGCTAGCACAGTTCGGTTTTATCGTCATCACCGTCGGTAACCGTGGCGGACATCCTTCACGTTCGCAGTGGTACCATACCTATGGTTACGGAAATCTGCGCGACTATGGTTTGGAAGATAAAAAAGTGGCCGCAGAACAGCTTGCTGACCGCTATAAATATATTGATATTAACCGTGTGGGTATAACTGGCCACTCCGGGGGAGGATTTATGTCTACAGCAGCGATGCTTGTGTATCCTGATTTCTTTAAAGTTGCCGTGTCTGGAGCAGGAAATCATGAAAACCAAATCTACAACCGCTGGTGGAGCGAGCGCCATCATGGTGTAACAGAAAAGGTATCCGCTAAAGCAGATACTACGTTCTCGTACCAGATAAATAAAAATACAGAGATCGCAAAAAACCTTAAAGGTAAACTATTGATCGCCACCGGCGATATCGATAACAATGTACACCCGGCTAACTCGATTCGAATGGTCGATGCACTCATTAAAGCCAACAAAAGATTTGATTTCTTACTATTACCGGGACAAAGACATGGTTTTGGCGATATGACAGAGTATTTCTTTTGGAAAATGGGCGATTACTTTAGCGAGTATCTGTTGGGCGATTCCAAAATGAACGAGGTCGACATGACCGAAATAAATCGAGAAAAGCCACAAAGATAACGGCTACATGACACACGATGAAAAATTAGCATTTCTATCCGTTACCTTGAGATCTTTCGAGGTAGCGGATTTTTCTTTGGATATTCTTCAGGGAATAACACTGAGCGATCTGTTGAACATTTCCTTAGAGAAAGATAAAAAGATCGCCTTTCGCGCCGCATGGGTTTTTGAAACCATCGTTTTGAAAAATACGGCACTGCTAAAATCTGTTCTCCCACAATTCCTGGATAATTTAAAAAAACAAACGAATTGGAGCTGCCTTAGAAGTTACACTAAGGTTCTGCTATTTTTGACGTCGAAAAAAAATAAAGAATATACACTTGGGAATGAGGCGGAAGAAGAGATCATCGAGTACTCCTTCCAATGGATGATCGACCCTCCCTGTCCTGTCGCTGTATTGGTCAACTGCCTGGACATCTTAAATAACCTACGAAAAAAGCATCCCTGGGTACAGGAAGAGTTAAGGGCGCAAATAAACTATTTTCAAAGGACAAAACCTAGTCCAGCCCTAATGAGCCGGACTAATAAAATTATGCAGCAGAAAAGTTAAAACACACTTTTCATTCGCGCTTAAAACAGTGTGTTTCCTTTCGAATGATTGACACGGCCCAAGTGCTTATAGGCCGCTTCGGTACACTCGCGACCCCTTGAGGTCCGCATAATGTACCCTTCTTGAATCAAAAAGGGTTCATAGACTTCCTCAATCGTACCTTCATCCTCACCAACAGCAGTAGCTACAGTTTTTAGTCCGACAGGTCCACCTTTAAATTTGTCTATAATAGTCGTTAAGATTTTGTTGTCCATCTCGTCTAAACCATTTTCATCCACATTAAGCGCGTGCAAAGCATATTTCGCTATTTCTTTATCGATGCTTCCATTACCCTTTATCTGAGCAAAATCCCGTGTACGGCGTAGTAAAGCATTGGCTATCCGGGGTGTACCCCTGCTCCTCCGCGCAATCTCATAGGCCCCTTCCTCGGATATCGGTGTGTTTAAGATATGAGCCGAGCGCAATACAATAGTTGTCAGCAATTTTGCATCGTAATATTGGAGGCGTGAATTAATTCCAAAGCGTGCACGCAAGGGGGCAGTCAAAAGTCCCGAGCGTGTTGTGGCCCCGATCAAGGTAAACGGATTCAGGGAAATCTGAACAGAACGTGCATTTGGTCCTGTTTCCAGCATGATGTCAATTTTGAAATCCTCCATAGCCGAATAAAGATATTCTTCCACCAAAGGACTTAATCGATGAATCTCATCGATAAACAAAACATCACCTTCTTCCAAATTTGTCAATAACCCCGCTAAATCACCCGGTTTATCCAATACAGGTCCTGAAGTAATTTTGATACCAACCCCCATCTCATTCGCAATAATGTGCGACAAAGTTGTTTTTCCTAAGCCCGGAGGGCCATGCAGCAAAACGTGATCCAGCGCCTCGCCTCTCAGCCTAGCCGCTTTCACAAAAATATTGAGGTTCTCTAATATTTTAGCCTGTCCGGTAAAGTCTTCAAAAGCCTGAGGCCGCAATGCTCGTTCAATATCACGGTCGGTATTACTGAGACGTTCTGCATTTGGATCTAAATTCTCGTTCATTGTGGCAATATTTTTAATTTCTCTTATAGCGCTTTCCGATACTACCTAATTTTAATTGGATTACACCAAAAAATGCTTCCTTAAAGATACTCGTACTCATCTTTGATGTACCTTCGGTCCGATCTGTAAATATAATGGGTACTTCGACCACCTTAAAACCATATTGTATAGCGGTGAATTTCATTTCAATCTGAAAGGCATAACCCACAAACTTAATCTTTTCGAGTGGGATTGTACGGAGGACTTCGCGTGTGAAACAAACAAATCCCGCAGTAGCATCCTGAATATCAATTCCGGTTATAAAACGAACATATACCGAAGCGAAATATGACATCAGTACGCGGCTCATTGGCCAATTGACAACATTCACGCCCTTAATATAACGCGAACCTATACTCATCTCTGCGCCGTCCACACAAGCCTGCCGTAAGCGAATCAGATCCTCAGGATTGTGGCTGAAATCCGCGTCCATTTCAAAAATATAGTGGTAATGTTCGCGAGAAAGCGCCCACTTAAATCCATGAATATATGCCGTTCCCAACCCCAGTTTCCCGATTCGCTCTTCAATAAACAAACGGCCGGTATATTCATTAAGCTGTAAATTCTTGATGATCGCAGCAGTTCCATCAGGAGAACCATCGTCTACGATTAAAATATCAAATGCATGTGGTAAGGAAAAAACTTTGCGAATGATTTTTTCAATATTTTCCTTTTCATTATATGTTGGAATGATAACTAAACTATCCGTCACTTTTTTATATTTAAGACCAGTAAAGGTAAACATTTACGTTAAATTCCAACGCAGGAATTCAATGAAATATATAGGACAATCCATATTGATCCAGTGAAAAAGAAGTAAACCCTTCAAACTCAAACCAACATCGGAACCGAAAATAGGTTTTGATCAATAGATTGCATTGTATCAAAAGAAAAGCCCGTTACTTTGGGAGTAACGAGCTTTCATTAACCAATTATAAACTTAAATTATGAGACTGCAAATATGATTAAAATTGCTCTCAATTACAAATTTATTTGCGTTTTTATGCAACATTTTCAATACATTGTGTATTCTAAATTTGCTAAATCGTTTATTAAACACGCATACTACCGCAGATTAGCGATCTACCTCACCCAAAACAATATCAATCGACCCCAAGATCGCAATCAAATCAGCAATCAGCACCCCTTTTCCGAGTTCTGAAATCACCGAAAGGTTATTGAAACTTGGCCCCCGCGACTTTACACGCAATGGAATATCTGATTTATCTTTTGTGACAAAGTAAAAACCCAATTCTCCTTTCGGATTTTCAGCACGCACATAATAATCCTGAGCTTTCAAATTTATTTTTTTCGGTACGAGAGCCCGCGGATCAAATTCGGCTGTACGTTTAAAATCTTTCTGCAATCGTTCAAGGCATTGCTCAACGATGCGAACAGATTGCTTGACCTCATCTACCCTAACTTTATAACGGTCCCAGCAATCACCGAGTGTTCCCATTTCACCTGTCCCTACAGGTATCTCAAAATCAATCTCTGGATAAACCGAATAGCCATCTATTCGTCTCAAATCCCATTTTATACCCGAAGCCCGCAGCATAGGTCCCGATACACCATAATTTATCGCAACGTCCGCAGGAAGTACACCTATTTTAGCCGTACGGGATATAAATATCTGATTCTGAGTTAATATCTCATCCAGTTCGACCAATTTAGGTTTGAAGTATGCAATAAATTCTGCACAACGTGCTTCAAAGCCAACAGGCAAATCATAAAACAAACCACCAACCCAAATGTAGTTGTACAACATCCGGGAACCAGAAGCCCACTCAAGCATATTCATAATGTGTTCACGGTCACGAAAACACCAGAGAAACGGCGTTGTTGCACCGATATCAATGCCATATGTTCCAATAGCAATCAGGTGCGATGCAATTCGATTGAGTTCACAGACCAGCACCCGGATGTACTCTATTCTTTTGGGTAGCCGACTGTCGAGACCAAGCATGCGTTCGACACCCATAACGAAAGCATGACTATTATTCATCGAGGCTAGATAATCGAGACGATCAGTAAAAGGAATGGTCTTTGCATAATTTAACGATTCGGCATGCTTATCAAAACAGCGGTGTAGATACCCTAAATGTGGAACAACCTCTTTCACAACCTCTCCATCTGTAATCAGCTGAAGCCGGAGTACGCCATGCGTCGAAGGATGCTGAGGCCCCATGTTTAACACCATTTCCTGACTGGAAATCGCTGTAAGGTGTTTTTCATAGCGTACTAATGCCTCTCTATATTTTGGATTCGCCATTTCGATCAATTAATATGAATGCCATGATATGTTTCTGCCTCTTGATAATCCTTGCGCAGAGGATACCCTTCCCAATCGTCGGGAAGCAGAATCCTTCTAAGATCCGGGTGTCCCTCAAAATAAATTCCCATCAGGTCAAACGCTTCCCGTTCATGCCAATCTGCCGTACGCCATACCGAAGTAAGCGAAGGAATCTCAGGTAATTCGTCCAGCGAACGATGACCAGACAGCTCAACTTTTAAGACCAAACCGTGTTGATAAGGCAATGAATTGAGATGATAAACAACGGTAAAATGCGTTTGATAGTCCACCGCAGTAAGATTGCTTAAAAAATCAAAGTACAGCCCCTCTGTATCCCTCAGGAACAAACAGACGGCTATTATATCGGCCTTATCAATAAATAATGCAGGCTGCAGCCCATTGCGATCTTCCTTAAGAATAATTTGAGTTCCAAATCTGGAAACCAACATCGATTTAATTTCGTCAAATGTCATATTTATGGAGCTATGCGTGTAATCTTCCAGGAATCAGACACTTTTTTATAAACGATACGATCATGCAGCCGGCTTGCACGTCCCTGCCAGAACTCGAAATAAATCGGTTTCAGCAGATAGCCGCCCCAATGTGATGGTCTAGGTACAGCTTCGCTTCCATTATATTGGTGTTCGAGTTCTTCCACCCTGTTTTCCAAAAAACTGCGGTTTGGAATCTCGTGGCTCTGCGGGGAAGCCAGTGCACCGATACGGCTCGCTTTGGGTCGTGATTGAAAATATTCATCCGAATAGGCCTCACTTACAAAATCAATAACACCTTCGATCCGGACCTGCCGCTGTAATTCAGGCCAGAAAAACAATAATGCAGCATGCGGATTAGCTTTCATGTCTTCCCCTTTACGACTCTCATAATTTGTAAAAAAGACTAAACCTTCTGCTACAATATCCTTCAATAGAACAACTCGAGAGGACGGCAAATGATGGGAAGAGACGGTTGAAAGCACCATAGCATTGGGTTCGGTCACCTCGCTGTGAATAGCCGCATCAAACCATTTTTTAAACTGGTGGACTGGATCACGATCCACATCCGATTCAGATAGGCTACCTAATACGTAATCCTGTCTGATTGCTGCAATATCTTTATGTTGAATGGACATAGAAACCTATATTTATGTCCTACAAACTTACTAAAATCATTGCTTTTTCTCTATAAAGTTAGTAGAAATTGACAAAATCCCAATTTTGGCACAAATCTCGCATAGTTCTAATTAAAAAAGATTAGATCAACAACTCATTAAAATACGCGCTATATGTTTACCGAACTTGACCCACAAAAAGGAAGTCTGTTAATTTCCGAACCGTTTATGTTAGACCCTAGATTCCTCAGATCCGTGATATTGCTATGTGAATACAATACGGAGGGATCTCTCGGCTTTGTTTTAAATAATCAAACCAATGTCCGCATAGGCCAATTATTGGAATCTATACCGGATTGCAATTTTCCCATCTACGTGGGTGGCCCCGTGGCTCAGGAAAGCCTCTTTTTTGTACATAACCGGTTTGATTTATTGCTGAGTGGCGAAGAAGTTGCTCCTGGAATCTATTTCGGAGGCGATGAAGAGAAGCTTATCGAAGCCATCCAAACGGATAGCATAAAAGCTGACGAATTAAAATTCTTTATCGGCTATTCCGGATGGTCTGCAGGTCAACTGGACGGGGAAATCAAAGAGAATAGCTGGGCTGTACAGAATAAATACCACCATCAGCTCATTTTTGAAGGGAATGGTGAATTGCTATGGAAGGATGCCATTATTGGACTTGGCCCTAAATATGCACATGTTGCCAACTTTCCACAGAGCCCTAGCCTGAATTAGGCTAAGGGGCTTTCGCTTGCTGACAGTTCCCTTTAAGATCCGATAGAAGCGACCCATAGATGTATGACAAAATGGGAAGTTTCCTGCCATCATGTCCTACTAAAACCGATTTGGAACACAGATTGTACGTTTTTAACAAATCATAAAATTAAAAATAGCGACATACAAATTATGAATCCAGAAAAAGGTAGTATTTCAATTCACACGGAGAACATATTTCCCGTAATCAAAAAGTTCTTATATTCCGATAATGAAATTTTCTTGCGTGAACTGGTATCTAATGCCGTTGATGCTTCTCAAAAAATCAAACGCCTGGCTTCTTTAGGTCAATATCAAGGTGAAACAGGCGAATTGATTGTAGATGTAAAATTTGATGAAGCTGCCAAAACCATCACTATTTCCGACAATGGTATTGGTATGACAGCAGAGGAGATAAAAAAATACATCAACCAGATCGCTTTCTCAGGGGCCACAGAGTTCATGGAAAAATTCAAAGAAGCAAATGATGCAAATGAAATCATTGGCCGTTTTGGTTTAGGCTTCTATTCCGCATTTATGGTCGCCGATACGGTGGAAATCCAATCCTTATCTTATCAGGATGGCGCAGAACCGGCTCACTGGACTTGCGACGGTAGTACATCTTACGAAATTTCTACAGGAACAAGAACCACACGTGGTACTGATGTCATTTTACATATTAACGAAGAATCAACTGAATTTTTAAGCCAGGCACGTTTACAGGATATTTTAGATAAATATGCTAAATTCCTTCCTGTACCCATTCGTTTTGGGACCAAGACCAAATCTGAACCGGATGGTGAAGACGAAGAAGGAAAACCAAAATACAAATCTGTAGAGGTAGACAACATCATCAATAATACTAATCCTGCCTGGACAAAGTCACCGTCTGAATTAAAAGATGAAGATTATCTGGCATTCTACCGCGAGCTGTATCCGTATTCAATGGATGAACCATTGTTTTGGATCCACCTCAACGTCGATTACCCATTCAACCTGACCGGTATCCTTTACTTTCCTAAAGTTAAAAATGAACTGGAGATCCAGCGCAATAAAATTAAGCTTTACTCTAGACAAGTGTTCATTACCGACGAAGTGAAAGATATTGTTCCAGAATTCTTGATGTTACTTCACGGGGTGATCGATTCTCCAGACATCCCATTGAACGTATCCCGTTCATTTTTGCAGGCTGATAGCAACGTCAAGAAAATCAATAGTTATATCACCAAAAAGGTGGCTGACAAATTGAACGAAATATTTAAGACTGACCGCAAGGGCTTTGAAGAGAAATGGACGGATATCGGCTTATTTATCAAATATGGTATGCTAAGCGATGAGAAATTTGCGGAAAAAGCAAATGACTTCTGTTTAGTAAAAAACACGAACAACGAAAGTTTCACCATCAAAGAATATTACGAAAAAGTCAAAGACATTCAAGTAGATAAAGATGGAAATATTGTCTACTTATATACACATGATGCTGCCCAACAAGATGGCTTTATCCAAACTGCTTTAAATAAAGGCTATGATGTCTTGACGCTTGATGGCCCACTGGATACGCACTTCGCTGCTTATTTGGAGCAAAAGGGCGGTGAAAAGGTTCAATTGAAACGTGTGGATGCTGACGTTATCGATAAATTGATTCAGAAAGACGAAAAAGTCGAGCTGGCTCTTTCGGAAGAAGAATCCAAAAAAGCGCTGGAGGTTTTCGAAAAAGCAATTTCACGCCAAGATATGAAAGTTGAAGTTGACGCGTTAAATGAAGGTGATCTGCCAGTATCTGTAACGCTTGATGAATTTATGCGCCGAATGAAAGATATGGCCAAGACAGGTGGTGGTGGTATGAATTTCTATGGTTCATTGCCCGACAATTATAAGGTAACCGTCAACGGTAACCACCCACTGATCAAAAGAATTTTATCAGCATCCGACGAAGAGGGCTCAAAACTGGCAAAACAAGCTTTTGATTTAGCACTCTTATCCAGAGGTTTATTGTCCGGAGCCGATCTAACATCATTTGTGAAGAGAAGTGTAGAAATGATTTAATATAAGTTCCCTTACAAAAAAGGCGGTTTCTATAATAGAAACCGCCTTTTTTGTAAAAAACGAAAAGCAAACGGGAACTTCTGGATTAATAAAGTAAACATTCCTGCCAATATGGACGCGTTTCGATGTTTTTTATTAAAATTTAATAAACTAATCTTCACCTAGTTGGCTTTAAACGCTGTTTTTTTTCAGTCAAATATTTGGAGGGAATAGGGTTTAATCGTACTTTTGTATCATCAAAATCACGGTAGGTATAGCTCAGTTGGTTAGAGCACTAGATTGTGGTTCTAGGGGTCGTCGGTTCGAGCCCGATTACTTACCCAAAAAGGCAGATCAAATGATCTGCCTTTTTTAATTTCGTAGGTTCCCAGCCAACTAAATAAATTCTCTTTGACCAGCTACCCATAATCTAAACAAATTTCAAGTACAACTCCTTCCCTTTTACAATCCAGGTACAGGATCCATTAGCGCTGGATAGCGCGGATTATAGATAGCTACAGCAACTCTAGAGTCTGCACAGCCATAATATAAAAACCATTTTTGTTTAAAAAACACCAATCCTTCGATAAAAACCGTTCCGTCTATATATTGCCCGCTTTTCTCGAAAGATTCCATGGGGCGCAAAAAAGGAACATCCATTCGCGCCAATACGCGCGTAGGATCTCGCGGATCAAATAGAACCTGCCCCGCTGAATAGGTGTTTTTAGCAAAACGCATATCTCCTTTCGCAGCATGATTCTTACCATTGTATAACAACAAAATTCCTTTATCCGTAAGCACTGCCGGAGGACCGCACTCAGTCAATGCGCTATCGAAATAACCATGCCTTGGAGAGATGAAGGGTTTCATTGCTCCTCTATTGTCTAGTACGGGTTCCCAGTCAATCAAATTATCGGATGTGGCACCATAAACACCGTACTCACCCCAGTACAACCAATATTTTCCGTTGATTTTAGCAACGACCTGCTTATTGCCTTTCAATACGGTCACAATTGAGGCTGATTTATGCGGCTCATTGATTAAATTGGGCTTATTTTTCGATTTTTTAAAAATAGGTCCATATTTAACCCAGTGTTTCAGATCAGAAGAGATGGCTAAACCTAAGCGCGGCACCTTTCGGTTCCATTGGGTGTAAAACATGACAAAGCGCCCATCCTCTGTTTGCGCTATCCGAGGATCCTCAGTCCCACCAGGCCATTCATTATCCTGTTGGTCGTCGGGAGCAGGATAGAATACCGGTGTTTTGAGTCGTTCGAAATGAATACCATCTGCACTGGCTGCTAGTCCCAGCCTGGAGGTACGGTGGCCAATCGCTTTTCCCGTCCGGTCCTCTGCACGATAAATGACATACACACTATCTCCCTTAACAACCGCTGCAGGATTAAAGGTATCGTTATTCTCCCATCGAATTTCCTTTTTCAGAATTGGATCATAAAATACCGAACCCGTATCTGGCTCAATAATTGGATTGACGCCTTCGGGCCGCTCAAAGCCCCCAAATACCCAATTTCCTTTTTTAAACTGTGCATTACGCTGTACGTTACAGCCGCTTAAAACGACGAACAGAATAGCGCCTGCAATTTTTACGATATTATTCATATTTTCATTGACTTTAATTACTTTAATATTGCTTTTAACAATAGCCTGTAAAAGCGGACATTATAATTGGTTACAATAGAAGATGAGCGAAATTATTGCTGATCAACGTTCAATACGCCCATCCATTATACGCTAAAAAAATAAGCCAATTTCAGGGCAAATAACTCATTCCATTTGCAATAGGCTGTTAACCTTCAAATAAATAGAAAACCGAATATTGCAATACACAGTATAAAATTATATATTTATAGCATGATCTCAAAACAGGAACATTACTATTCATTACAAGTATAGTAGAACATCCGCTTTTCCTCGGCGCTCTCCGGTTTATCTACTGACGACAAAAGAATTGCGTAATCGGCTATCTAAAATACGTTAGAAATAGAAAATCGATATGGGCGAAATAATAAAAAAGCACTTGAGCTGTCCATGCATAAAATAATAACTGGCGAAATCTGCCGTATTTTAAACACAATGAAATATACTCAAATTAACACAGGAATACTTAGTTTCGGCATGTCTGGGCGTGTCTTTCACGCACCATTTATATCTACCAATCCACATTTCAATCTCAGTGCCGTTGTGGAACGCTCGAAAAAGGCCGCGCATGAATTCTATCCCGGAATAATAAGTTACGATACTATAGCTGACTTACTAGCTGACGATACTATAGAACTGGTTATTGTGAATACACCAAACTATACACATTTTCAATATGCCAAAGAAGCCCTAGAAGCAGGGAAACATGTTTTGATAGAAAAGCCCGCTGTCGATGACTCCGCACAATTCGATGCGCTGCTTGCCATTAGTAAACAACAAGGAAAACAATTATTTTTCTATCAAAATAGACGCTATGATAGTCATTTTTTAGATCTTAAGAAAGTAATAGAAAGTGGAGCATTAGGAAAGCTGATTGAAGTGCATTTCAGATTTGATCGCTATAAAATGGAATTGGGACAAAAATACTTCAAGGAAGATACGCAGTATATTTCCAATGGTATTACCTATGACCTCGGTCCTCACCTTCTCGATCAGGCAATCTCCCTTTTTGGAAAGCCGATTAAATTCAGCAAGACGACGTCTATTAACAGACCAGATTCAAAAGTTGCAGACTACTTTCACTATCATCTCTACTATCCAGCTGAACTGAACGTCTACTTAACGGGCAGTCTGCTGGTCGCTTCTCCAGAACCAGCCTTTGTCCTACATGGTACAAAAGGAAGTTTTGTCAAAAACATGACGGATGTGCAAGAACAGCAATTGCTGGATGGTATGCTACCTGACGATCCATCTTATGGCCTTGAGCCAGCAGGACTCGAAGGGAAACTCGTGACCATAGATGCCGCTAATCAAAAACATGAATCTTTCGTAACCCCACATAAAGGAGATTATAATCAGCTATTTGAAGCTATTTATGAAAGCTTAAGAAATCATGTCAATTACCCTATTCAAGCTGATCAGATTAAATGGCAGATCGAGTTGCTTGAAGCAGAAAACACCTAAGTTTATAAAAAATCAAATGGCGGCACCGTTCGAGAAAAGAGATATGTGCTGCCATTTTTAATTTCCTTCCCAGCGGCATTCGTTCGGTTCGATATGTATCATCACATGACCAAGGTCAGGAATATGTGCTTTCAGATGGTCCTTAAGTTGATGCGCCAGCTCATGCCCTGCTCGTACTGTAATTTCACTATCGACAATAGCATGGAGATCGACATGATATTTCGCTCCGGATTTACGAACAAAACATTTTTCTGTCGCTTTTATCCCCTCAACTTTTAATGCCTCTTTCCGGATATCATCAATGACTTCATCGTAGACATTTTCATCCATGATCTCGCCAAGCGCTGGTCTGAAAATATGATAACAGTTATAGAGTATAAATCCAGCAGCAAATAATGCCGCATAGTCATCCGCATTTTCGTATCCTTTTCCGAGCAACAATGCAATAGATATCCCAATGAAAGCTGCAACTGATGTTATCGCATCGCTTCGATGGTGCCAAGCGTCCGCACGAAGTGAAGAGCTATTCGTTTCTTTACTTTTCTTCATAACGATTCTATAGGAAACCTCCTTCCAAACAATAATTCCCCCCAGCACAAGTAGCGTCCAGGGTTTGGGTAGATCATGTGGCGTTCCTATATTCTCAATACTTTCATAAGCGATTATGGTTGCGGAAACAATGAGAAAGCCAACGACAATAAATGTAATAAGGGGTTCTACCCGACCATGACCATAAGGGTGATTGTCATCGGCAGGTCGCTGCGCATATTTTAAACCAAGAAGCACTAAAAATGAAGAGAAAATGTCCGCTGTTGACTCAATGGCATCCGCAATCAGCGCATAGGAGTTTCCGAAGAAACCTGCTAGCCATTTTAACAAGGCCAGTAATGCATTACCCACAATACTAAAATAAGTCGTTCTGACTGCAGTCTGCTCTTGAAGTTCGGACATCGCTATAAATTAACTTGACAACGCGAAAATACTGTTTTTCTTTTCAAATTCTATTCTCCATCTATAGAAAATAGCGATTGCAACAGTTGATCGTTAGCTGCCACTTGCGATATCCTGCAATGCTTTTTTTATCTCAGGAGTTCCATAGTCACGGCTTCCCTCCAGGCGTTCTACGATCTTTCCAGCTTTATCCAGGATGACTGTTGTCGGTATGGACTGTCCTAAGAATTCTGCAGGAATATCCCCCGCTGCTATATAAAGAGGTAGGTCATACTTATTTTCTGCCATAAATGCGGAAGACTTCTCCATGTCGCCATCAACATCTACCATGAGAAAAACGATATCCTTATGATCTTTAAGCGATTGCCTAAGCTGGTCAATCGAAGGAAGTTCATGGATACATGGAGGACACCAGGTCGCCCAGAAATTGATAAACACGACCTTACCTTTTAAAGCACTTAATGGAAGAACCTTACCCTCTTTATCCTTAAAAGATAACTCCTGGGTTGTAGGTGCACTAACTTCAGCAGGTTCCTCCACCTTTTCGGTCTTGACCTCATTTTTAGTACCTGGATTTCCACAGCCAAAAAATAAACCGGTCGATAACGCGACAAGTCCAAAAAAAATAGATCTGCTATTAAACCTTATACTCATTGTCTTTTGTTTCATTAAAATTATTTCATTTACAAATAAATCCTCCCTCGCTAAGCGTTTTTTTGAAGTAAAGCCAAAAGCCTAGATCAAAAATTCGTATATCTTCTCAACCTTATAGTCTTGGGGGCCAATTTTTCAAAGCATGAGCTAATTTAATCTTAATTATTCGGGGCCGCAAATGTCACATATCCTTACACAATCTAAGTCGCTGACTATAAACAAAATAAGCGACAATAAAAATAAAATTAAAAAATTGCAAGCGCTTTTCAGGGAATTAAAAGTGAATAAACCAGCACCTTTCATACCTCAAAAAAACACCCTAAAAGTTTTGTCTAACTTTTAAGGTGAGGTTTAATAACAGCGCTTCTATAGATTTATTGAAGAACTATGCAGAGTATGCCGTGGCATTAAAGCCCTTCTTTTTGATAATTTCAAGGATTTCTTCCTCTGAAACACCATCAGATTTTACTGTCAAGATCTTGTCTGCATTCGCAGTGTCAACACTCCATTCACAGATGCCCTCCATACTATCCAGATCAGCGCTTACTTTGGACACACAGCCCCCACAGTTAAGGTCTGTTTTAAATTGAAGTTCTTTGCTTTCCATGTTATTTAATTTTAATGTTATCAATCTATTTATTTTTCTACGGGAATACCCGTATAATTCATTTGGCTGCACTTGCAGTTTTCCTATCTTGGTCTACCATATTTACACTTTATGGCAAGCTTCCAATCCATGCTTAATGACCTTATTTTTTCCAGCGAAGCCGCAAGCTATTGCTGACAACACTAACACTACTCAGTGCCATTGCTGCTCCGGCTATCATAGGGTTTAGCAAGAAACCGTTGAATGGATACATAATACCTGCAGCGAGCGGAATCCCAATCAAATTGTAAATGAACGCCCAAAACAAGTTTTGCTTAATCGTTGCGACTGTTTGTTTCGAAAGTCGGATTGCCTGTGGTATTTTCGTTAAATCAGAAGAAATAATGGTCATTTTTGCCACGTCCATTGCGATATCGCTTCCTTTTCCCATGGCAATACTGACATCTGCTGTCGCTAAAGCTGTACTGTCATTAATACCGTCTCCAACCATAGCTACAACCCGACCTCTTTCCTGTAGTTCTTTAATAAAATCAGCTTTTTGCTCAGGCAATACTTCCGCTTTATAATGTTGAATACCTGTTTCAGCAGCAATTGCCCTGGCTGTGGCCTGGTTGTCACCAGTCAGCATATATAGCTCAATTCCCATTGCCTGCATCTCCTTGATGGCACGTACAGAAGTTTCCTTAATCTGGTCTGCAATGGCAATGACAGCTAATGCAGTCTGACTATTGGCAAACCAGATCACTGTTTTAGATTGATTTTCCCATTGCGTGGCATGGTCCATCAATTCCGTCGGAATGGTGATCCGATTATCATCTAACAGCCTTCGATTCCCAACATAATAGGTTTCATTGCCGTCACTAGCCTTTACACCTTTCCCTGTGATACTTTCGATAAAAGATATTGGAGTAACTATCACATCCTTAAAATACCCTACAACAGCTTCTGCCAAAGGATGTTCCGATTGTTTCTCCAAGCTTAACAAGATGCCTTTTAATTTATCCGTATTATCCTTCCAATACACGTCAGTTACCATAGGCTTTCCCGCCGTAATGGTTCCGGTTTTATCCAACACAATGGCATTTACCTTTTTGGCTAGCTCTAGACTTTCCGCATCCTTAATTAAAATACCCTGCTCCGCTCCCTTGCCAACACCGACCATGATGGCCGTAGGTGTTGCTAAGCCCAATGCACAGGGGCAGGCTATCACTAAAACCGTTACTGCAGCCAATAATCCCTGCACCAGATGATTTTCCCCACCCAATGTAAACCACAGTAGAAAAGTTAAAATAGCAATACCAATGACAACAGGAACTAATATAGCAGCAATTCGATCAACCAGCTTTTGCATGGGTGCTTTACTCCCCTGCGCGTCCTGTACCATTTTAATAATATTTGCCAACATGGTTTCTTTACCAACTTTTGTGGCTATGAACTGAAAGCTGCCTTTCTGATTGATGGTCCCTGCGAACACGTGTTCATTTTCCATTTTTAAAACAGGAACTGGCTCCCCACTTAACATACTTTCATCGACATAAGAATTTCCACCGATAACAATACCATCGACTGCGATTTTCTCTCCTGGTTTTACCAAAATGATGTTACCTGCATTCACATTTGCTATCGGTACCTGAAGTTGTGTACCGTCAGACTGAACGACCATAACCGTCTTAGGCTGTAGTCCCATTAGCTTTTTAATGGACGATGAGGTGTTGCCTTTCGCCTTTTCTTCCAGTAGTTTGCCCAATAAAATAAAAGCAATAACAACTGAAGCTGCCTCAAAATATACATGTGCATGCAAACCGCGTTGATGCCAAAATTCAGCAAAAAGCATGTTAAATACACTAAAAATATAGGCTATTCCTGTGCTTAATGCAACGAGTGTATCCATGTTGGCCGAGTGGTGTTTTGCCTGTTTCCACGCATTGACAAAAAAGCCCTTCCCAAACCAAAGAACCACAGGGGTCGAAAATAACCACATCATGGGATTAGCATAAGGCATATCCATAAAAAACATACCAATGATCACTACGGGAAGTGACAGCAATACTGCCCACCGTGTTTTGATCTTAAGCTTACGGAATTTCTCGGCGTGAATAGCCTCCAAAGTTTCCTGCTGTGTGGATTCCTCTTCGATTAACAGATCATAACCACCAGCTTGGACCGCCTTTTGGATTTTTAAAGGATCTGTCACACCCGGAACATATTCAACAGTAAGATTTCCTGTCGCAAAATTTACAGCTGCATTAACAACACCCTGTTCGTATTTTGCCATACTCTCGGCACTAACGGCACATGAGGCGCAAGTCATCCCAAGAACTGGAAATGTTTTCGTCAATGTGGAAACACCATAACCAAGATTTCTGATTGTATTTACGCTGCTAACAACGGCTTCACGATCTTCTGGTACGATAGCAACTCTTTGATTGTTCAATTCTACCCGATAGCTCGCCAAACCTTTAACCTGAGCTAGGCCTTTTTCGATAATTGAAGCACAATGTTCGCTTTCAACATCCTCTATAGGTATATAAATCGTATCTTTATAAATAGCTGTAGCCATAACTGATGTTTAATTTGTACTACAAATTTGGCCATAAATAAGATGGAAATCATTACAAAATTACTGTTTTCATTTGTAAGATTTACGCGATAATAGAATACGAAAGGTTAAACTTAATGGAATAAATTATAAGGAGAGCTCTGCTTTAACTTTCAACTTTTTCCACAAAACCATAGATAATATAATCACCACGTTCTTCGAGTTTAATCGTTTCCATTTCACTCCAGCCCGATGCATTGGTATCTTCATCGGTAAAATTCTGAATTTTGTCAAATGCGACACCGATCTTTGTTTTCCCATCTGCATAGATCTGATATTTCGCAGAAGTCTGCCAGCTTACTTTTTTTCTAAATAACCGTAAACCTTCTCTTTTCAAAAAACCGTGCATTTCATTCGATAAATTCATATTCTCATTTGTTTTACCCGCCCACACTACTCCCCTATTTATTTGGCAGATGCTATTTTTGGTTTAAGGACTTACCTAAAGCCTTTTCTTTACATTATCTATCTGAGCTACATGACTTTACTAGCTAAAGAAATAGTTTTTCAACGCTGAAATAGATAGCCCTAAGATAGCGAACCCGATGAAAACCAACAATTAAACTACTGCTATTTTATCGTACTCAAATCTTATTTCGTCGAATTTTCTAGCGGCACAGGATGGCACTTCTCTCCATACTCATTATGATCCGCCAGACTATTCAAACAAAGTCTACTGAATCAAAAACAGAAATAGCAACACACGCTATTTTTTTATCGAATAGAACTACTAGTTCGTCGGCTTCATTTTCCATTCCGTCGATATTTTTCGTTGTTATTTTCCGTATAAAGCACATTTGTTTACAATTTAAACGTATTACCTATGGAAAACATTGAAAATTTTTTAGCGGAAGATTTTGTACTGGATGTACAAACTGTCTGCGTGGTCGAACCGATCTCATTTTATGATTTTGATGATATGGAACTGATAACAATTAGGACAGTTACATCTTCAAAAGTGATATAAAAGAGGATAAAGCTGTAAAGGCGTTCTGGTAGGCGCCTTTATAGCAATTGTCTTCGCGACCCCCATACATAAAAAACAAACCAAATACATGACTTCACCCAAACTAAAATGTTTTCTCATAGAGGATGAACCACTGGCAACAAAAAAAATGGTGGAATACATCCATATGTTTCCAGATCTTCAATTGATAAGAATGGTCGAAGACATTGAAAATCTAGCATTATTTAGGCAAGATCTAAAATCTGCGGACATCCTATTCTTAGATCTCATTGTTAGCGGCGGCAATATCAATACGCTTGCCGAATTGATCGTCGATATCCCTATCCTAATTATTACCTCAGCTTTGTCACGTTGGCAATATCCCGAATTTATCAAAAATAGGAAGCATTTTGCACTGCAAAAACCAATTTCGCCCGAAATGTTTCAGTCCTGTATAAAACAGGTCATGAAATACTAGTCCCACCTACCCATGTCATTATTCCAGTTATCCGATTATTTTCTTCTGCGCACACCATTACTTCCCGCTACAGTTGCCGTTGATCTGTTAACGATAAAAGAGGCAGATGTTATGGAAGAGAAACTTCGTCATCTGTTTCAAGGTGAGCAATTAAAAGAAGCGCTATTTCTAGCAAGCCCGACCTTCTCTGTAGAAATCGAAAAATGGCTTGAATACAAGAAAGCGAGCAGTCTAAAAATGATTACTTCGCTACTGAAATATGCGATTCGCATGAGCAGCAGGAGTACGCCTTTCGGCCTATTCGCAGGTGTATCTTTGGGGAATGTTATAGCTTCCGAAAAAAAGGTGTCATTAATCAGGGGTAATACACATAAAACTGTACTAAAACTGGATGCCTCCGTTCTAACAGGAGTTATTGGACGGCTATCAAATGATCAAAGAATTTACAGTCAGCTCTATTATCGTATCAATTCGACCTTATACTTAGAAGGTAAATATTACAAATATTATCAAAAAGTAACAAACGGGAAGAAAGGACAGAATATACTGAAACGCATAAGGCTTACCCCGGTTTTGCATCGTGTCGTCGAATATTTCGAAAGCAATGAGCGAGCTGCCCACTATCAATCATTGACTGATCTGCTGCAGCGTTTTGGGGCGTCAACAGCGCATGCTACCCTATTTGTCAATAACCTCATCAGTCTCGGGATTATATCCTCCGAATTACAGCCCAATGTAATTGGTCGAGGTTATCTTGACAGTTTGATAAAGACACTGGAAAGAGTGGATAAGAAGGGAAATTATTTAAAGCGTTTTTTAATGATAAAAACATGGCTTCATAGCACGCTACCTGTCATGGAGATTCAAAAGGCCATCGTTAAATTATTGCAACCTTTGGCTACAGACCTCGATATGACCAATTTGTTACAAGGGGACCTTCTTATCACTATGGAAGAAAATAATCTATCAGATGCCGCATTAAAACACCTAAGAGATCAATTTCAAGATTTGCTACCCCTTTGCCGCCAGGCAAAGTTGACAGATTTCGACCGTTTTAAAGCTGCATTCTCGGATAAATATGAAGATAGAATGATCCCACTGACTACAGCTCTTGATCCCGATACCGGCATTGGTTATGGTCGTCAAGAAGGTGCCTACAATATAACCGATGAAATACTTGGGGAAGTTAAAAATATCGCTCCAACAGACGAAAAAAAATATGGCGACCACCATTATCAAGACTTGGTCATTGAAAAATTTGTAGAAAGTGTAAAAAGTCATTTCACTGAAATTCAGCTTACCAGCAAAGATTTAAATCATATTGCTAAACAGCGTAAACAGACTACCAACGCTATTCCTTCTTCATTCTATGCTATCGGCAACCTCCTTAAAAGTTCAAGTGAGGATAATTTATGCTTCAATCTGGGTACTATTGGTGGTTCGTCATCCGGAAACTTAATTTCCAGATTCGCACATCTGGATGAAAAATTGAATAACAAATTAAAGGAATCTGCCAACAGAGAGCAACAGCAATTTCCCGATGCAATACTCGCCGAGATTTGCCACTACCCAGATAACAATGCCGGAAATATCATTTATCGACCAGCGCTACGAAGAGCATCTATCTGTCTGACCCCCACTATTGACACAGAACAAGAACAAATTGATGTTAGTGACTTACACCTGTTTCTCAAAGACAATCGCTTAGTCTTGTGGTCCAAAAAATTCAATAAAGTCATTATCCCCCGTTTGACGACGGCCCACAATTTTGAGCAGGGAATGAATATCTATAAATTTCTTGCAGATTTTCAGTTCCAAAATAATAGACTGGATCTTTCCTGGAATTGGGGAATTATGAAAGAACAGCCGAGACTCCCCAGAATAACCTACAAAAATATTATCTTGTCTAGAGCACAGTGGCGAATTCAAAAACTCGCAAAATACCCAAGTGCCCCCCATGCTTTTGTCAAAAATATGCAGGCAGAGCTCAAAATTCCTACAATGGTCGTCATCAGCAGCGGCGATAATGAACTGTTGATAAATTTAGATAATCCTTTGTGCGCAAAAATACTATTGGATCATGTGTGTAAAAGAGATACTCTATTAACCGAAGATATCTTGCAAGACTATTCATCAGTAGTCTACGATAAAGATGGAAGTGTTTTTGCCAACGAGATCATTATTCCAATAGAAGCAGCGCATGATGCTCGTGCAAATGAGTCAGCCCCTCAAGAAAATAACCTGAAAAGGTGCTTTCCCTTGGGCAGTGAATGGCTTTACGCCAAAATCTACTGCGGTTTACATTTTGCAGACACCCTGTTAAAGGAAATTTTCCCCTTAATCATAACGACTATTCATCAGCAAAAAGCTATAAAAAAATGGTTTTTCATACGTTATAACGATCCAGTACCCCACATTAGATTTAGGGTAGAGCTTTCAGACCCAAGCCATTGTTCTTTCGTTGTATCCACTATAAATCACCTATTGGAACAATTTGTGCAAGAGGGTCTGATTTCATCAATATCCTTTGATACTTACAAACGCGAGATTGAACGATATACCCCATTATGTATCGAACTTAGCGAGGAGTTATTCTTCCGGCAGAGCGAAATCATATTAATGACAATTCAGCAAAGTAGTTCAATAAACGATCGCTGGCTTTTGGCTTTTCAAAATATGGAATCGCTATTCGAAGCCGCAAAATTTACGATGATCGAAAAAAAAGATTTTTGCATACGTATGAATACCCTTTATCAGCAAGAATTTGACAATAATAAAAATCTCTGGGTTCATCTCAACAATAAGTTCAAAGAGAAAAAAGACTGGTTCGCTAAACCATTAGACAAACTGGGAGAAACCAACGAGAGACTAAGTGCAGTCCAATACAGCATATTCTCCACCTTACGGAAACATACAGATCAAGAAGAGTTTCGGTCAACCCGGGCCTCGTTATTGTCAAGCTATATCCACATGTTTATTAATCGATTGTTTATGTCGGATCAACGTTTGCATGAACTTGCGGTCTATCATTTTATGGTTTGCTATTATAAAATGCAGATCGGGAAACAGAAAGAGTTTATGAACCCGATAAATTAAACTTTTATATAAGTCCCATCTTGGCAAAAAGCTGATTCCGATATTGCAAACCTATACCGAGTTCTGTTCCATTTTTCAGAACTACTTTGCTTGCCTCAACCCCCTTGATTTGCTTGATATTGACGATATAAGATCGATGCATACGGGCAAACATATCCCAAGGTAGTTCTGCTTCCATATCTTTCATGGTAGACAGTAGAGTTTGCATACCTTCTACAGAATAGATCTGTATATAATCCCCCCAAGCTTTTAGGTAGAAAACATCCGTAGGATCTATAAAAATAGTCTTATTCCGATCCTTTATCTTAATCGCCTTTCGTTCTCCATGTGCGGCCCTTCTAGAAAACAGCATAGCCTTTTGAACTTTCTCGATCGCCTTGATTAACCTTTCTTCTGTCAGGTGTGGCTTTAAAATATAATCGATTACATCTAGTTCGAATCCATCGACGGCATATTCATAATGGCCAGTTATAAACACAACAAAAGGCGGATGAACAAGTCCTTTGAGAAAAGTAATCCCATCCATCTCTGGCATATCAATATCTGACAAAATAAGGTCTATTTCATGCTTTTTCAAGATATCAATGGCCTGCGAAGGATTTTCAAATACACCCAATATTTCGATCAGTCCCAATTTGGAAACTAGTTTCTCCAGGCGACCTCTCGCAATTGGCTCATCTTCAATAAGGATAGTTTTAATTCTATTCATAAGTACTTCTCAATCCACAGCTTTGGTGCTACGGCTGTTCTTCAGGGAGTAAAGTTACGACAAGATTAACAGTAAACACACCCTCATTTGACTTTATTTCTAAAATGTGATGATGGGGATAGTGAAGTTCCAGTCGTTTTCTTACATTTTCTATCCCTAATCCACCGATATAATTTTCTGGTTTTGAAAGTTCTCTATACGCATTGGACACGTTCATATGCACCTTATGGTCCTTCACTTTAATGTCTATGGATATCCATCTCGCCGAAGAGCTTAGGCGAGGTCCATGTTTGAATGCATTTTCTACAAACGGAAAGAAGATCAGGGGCACCATCAGACAGTTCTCGTCATCAGCCGCTAGATTTAGATTGATCTGCACGGTCTCACTATAACGCAACTTTTCCAATTCAACATAATCCTTTAGCAGTTGAAATTCGCGACTAATATCCACCTTGGGCTGGTTGCTCTCGTGAAGCAGATACACCATAATACTACTTAAACGCATCATACTTTCGCCACCTCTTTCATCACGATCGGATACCAGTACATAGATGCTATAAAGTGTATTAAGTAAAAAATGGGGGTTGATCTGGTATTTTAGAAAAGCGAGCTCCAACTGAACGTTGTTCAATTCCAATGCGGCATTTTTCAGTTCGAGCTTCGTTTTGGAATTTTTGACAGACATAAATGCCTGCACTATTTTTACGGTCAATGGTAGGGCGACTAAAAAAATAAAATCCAATAAATAATCGCTAAGGGAAGAAAGCCGAAAGGCTCCAAAGATTCCATTACTTTGTACTATTTCGAGATAACTTGATAAACGAATATCTGGTGTCAAATATTTTAACGTTAATATGGCGCCAAAATAACTTAAAAACGACCACCAGGCATAAATAAACAACAGCCATAACATACACAGCAAAAACTTTCCGGGAATAAACCAACGCGGAATAATAACATAAGCTGTCACATAAAATATGGTCAATAAAGAAAATACGTCCTTTAGAAACAATATCCACGAATTATCAATATCTATCCGTTGATAGGAGATAAATTGCATTCCCAAAACCAAAAACCAAAAACACAAATGAAGAATAATACGTTTCCCCTTATTGTAATTTTGGAAAAAACTGTTCATAGATAGCATATCTGTCAATAATATCAGTCTAATATAAAAATATCATTTAGTTTGTACGAATGTAAATCGTCAAGTATTGCAGTAAAAAGACATTTTTGAGACAAAAAGCTATTACTATCTTCCTTATATTTAACTTTACAGAACCGACAAAAGCAACAATTCGATGTCAACTACGTTTACGCAGCTATGGTTATATAATAACTGGGCGAATACAGTACTGCTAGAAAAACTGAAAAAGGAAAGCGAGAGAACGCCCCATTCTTGCCTGCGGCTATTTAGCCATATTGTGAATGCTCAGGTTATTTGGTTGAGCCGCCTGATTGGCGAGAAAACATCTGTTGGCGTTTGGGATGAACATAGTATAAGCGATTGCCAGAGGTATCACGAATTAACATCGGCAGGATTTGCTCAGCAGATTCAGGGCATAAAAGATACGGATAATAAAATTGCCACTTACACAAACACACAGCATCAAGCTTTTCATAATAAGGTCAACGATATCCTCTTACACGTATTTAATCACGGTACTTATCATAGGGCACAAATAGCAAGTGAAATGAGAAGGAATGGCATAGCACCTATCAATACAGACTATATCACTTTTATCCGCCTAAAACAATACTAAACGTATACGCTGCTTCCAATCTTACTATTATAATAAGATGCCGATTTTCTCGCAAAGATAAATGTCGTGCATCATGATCATTCCGCATGATAAACACATGGGAACTACCACAAATTTAAAACAAAAAATGAGTTACAAGCACATCTTTAAAGCATCTCTAACTTGGCCTCATACTGAACAGCCGAGTCTTCAGGGATTAAAAGTTTATCATAAAAACCATCACATCGCGATTGAGGGAAAAGCAGATCTTCACGTTTCAGCCGCAAAAGTATTCAAGGGCGACCCCGCATTATACAATCCAGAAGATTTGCTTCTCAGCAGCTTGGTTTCTTGCCATATGATGTCATACCTATATGTATGTTCGCAGAACAGCATTCAGGTTCTATCTTATACTGATAACGCTGTTGCTATCTTGGCAACTGAAATAGACGGCAGCGGCCGTTTCACAGCGGTTACATTATACCCTGAAGTGGTTATCGCAGATAATTCTCAAGTAGACCTTGCCTTATCACTACATACACAAGCAAACAAACTTTGCTTTATTGCCAATTCATGCAATTTCAAGGTAAAGCACCGTCCGACATGTAAAGCCATCAATACAGAATCTTAGCGCAATCGAAAATAAAAGACTGATCACAAATTAGTAATTAAATAACATACAAGTTTTTAAGGATTTGATTATTTTTGGAACATAATGGAAAATTCCAAGAAAAAAGCAGCAATCGGATTTATATTTATCACATTACTCATCGATATTACAGGTTGGGGAATTATCATTCCTGTTGTTCCTAAACTTATTGAGGAGCTCATCCATAGTGACATCAGTGAAGCGGCTAAATATGGTGGCTGGCTTGGCTTTGCTTATGCTTTTACGCAGTTCATATTTTCTCCTGTCGTTGGCAATCTGAGTGATAAATATGGTAGAAGACCTGTTATATTGATTTCCCTTTTTGGATTCGCGGTAGACTATATCTTTCTCGCCCTTGCACCAACCATAGGATGGCTTTTTTTGGGGAGAGTTATTGCCGGATTGACTGGAGCCAGCTTTACAACTGCAAGTGCCTATATTGCAGATATATCAACCGATGAAGATCGGGCGAAGAACTTCGGCTTGATAGGTGCTGCATTTGGTTTAGGCTTCATCATCGGTCCCGTTATCGGTGGTTTACTCGGCCACTATGGCGCTAGAGTTCCCTTTTATGCCGCCGCAGGATTGTGCATGCTAAACTTCCTTTATGGTTATTTTATCTTACCCGAGAGCTTAGACAAAGAAAAACGCAGAGCCTTTGACTGGAAACATGCCAATCCTGTTGGATCTTTTAAATTTCTCGGACAGCATCCCGAAATATCCGGTTTAATCGTTGCCTTAATTTTAATCTATATTGCAGGACATGCTGTTCAGAGCAATTGGAACTTTTTCACCATGTACAAATTCAATTGGACTGAAAGAATGGTAGGTATTTCGCTAGGTGTCATTGGTTTGCTGATTGGGTTGGTTCAGGGTATTTTGATTCGATGGACAACACCCAAACTTGGTGAACAGAAAAGCATTTTTTATGGGCTTACCCTTTATGCGATTGGCTTACTGTTATTCTCATTTGCAAGCGAAGGATGGATGATGTTCGTATTCCTAATTCCCT
Organism: Sphingobacterium sp. UBA3549; assembly: GCF_002376635.1. NCBI lineage: Bacteria > Pseudomonadati > Bacteroidota > Sphingobacteriia > Sphingobacteriales > Sphingobacteriaceae > Sphingobacterium > Sphingobacterium sp. UBA3549. The sequence goes on from NZ_DFOE01000020.1 coordinate 61,055, forward strand.
ATTGCCTCGGAGGTATTTGTGGCCCTGCCCTACAATCTGTGATAACCAAAAATGTTCCTTCAAACGAACAGGGTGAACTTCAAGGTGCATTAACCAGCCTGATGAGTGCAACATCAATAATTGGCCCTCCGATGATGACCAATCTTTTCTATTACTTTACTCATGATAACGCACCCTTTAAATTCTCCGGCGCACCATTTTTCTTAGCATTTGTTCTTATGTCAATAAGTGTAATAATTGTATATACCGCTTTCCAGAAGAAGCGGAAACAACAAATAAATCAGCTTTAAAAATATCGTCAATGGAATTTCATGACGTTGCGCCATCCTGCGAAAGTAGATTGACAAAAAACTATAGCGTGATTTATGGACAGTATATAAACAACTAGCTAAACACAGACCCAAAAATTATATTATATTGATCGATCACTCGCATGAAAACCACATAACTCGCTTATTCCTTGCTGTAGCTACACGAATTAGCGATGTAAATCAGCGCCCGCAGGACTAGTTCATCTTCGCTCGTTTATACCATTAATAATAGTCCCAACTTCAACATGGCTGCGACTGTAATCATGATAGTCCAAAAGCCGGCACTTTTATATAAACTAGTTCTGCTCTGCGCTGATTAAATACTTTTGCTTCTACATACAGCATAGCTGCCTGCCTTCGCTTTCAGATTGATGTATATTACATAAATTGATTTTATTATGTTAACAAATGTTGTCAATTAGTGTTCGTGTCCCCCTGTATTACTCATTTTAGCATTGATAAAAAAAGCGCCCTTCACAACAATTTTTGTTCCTGCAGGAATCTCCATTACAGGAATAATCGCAGTATATCCCAAGGCAGACACGCCTTTTTGAATCTCAATTTTTTCAAAATTGATGTTCTTTGCCTGTTCCTCCCCGTGCTGGCCAGCTTCTTTCTCATCGTTGTGTGCATGTTTTGTTTCGCCCTGATCATGTGCATGCCCGTGATCATCGTGCTCTTCTTCATGTTCTTCAGGTTTCTTGTCTGTTTCCACAAATATGTAATACTTGCCGTCGGCCTCCACAATGGCATCATTCGGAACAGCCGGAGTCCGCACATTATTGACACCGATCATCCCCGTAATGTTCATTCCATCAATCAAGCCCACTTTGCTACCCACCACTGTACTGTGTACAGCGATGGTCTTGCTGTCGTTTTCAAAGGAAGAACCTATGGTAAAAACTTTGGCAGTATAGGTTTTATCGGGGTTGTTTGTCAGCTGGAAGTTGATGATCTGCCCCACTTTAACCAAGGGTAGATCCTTCTCAAACACCTGCAGATCTAAGTGCAGAAGGCTATTGTCAACAATCTCGATTACCGGAGAAGATACATCCACATAACTCCCTATTTTCGCAAAAACAGTACTCACCGTTCCATTGATAGGGCTTGTCACGGCCAATGAAGTGCGCATATTGGAAAGATTCAAACTATTGGGATTAATTCCCATCAACTGAATCTGTTGCTGCAAGGAAGCCTTTCGAGCCCGTAAACTGTTGAAGTCAGCTGTTGCGGCCTGCAGATTTTTACGTGCACCGGCATTGCCCTCATTCAATTCCTGTTGCCTTGCCATCTCTTGCTCAGCGAGGGTAATTTTGCTAGCAAGAGATACATATTCTTCCTGCAACTGTACAAACTGCGGGTTGGTAATTGTCGCGATCACCTGCCCCTTACGCACATTGTCCCCCAACTGTACATTCAACGTCTTTACAACACCACCATATAGCGCCGTCGCATTCGCTTTATTATTATTGGGTACACTCAAATGTCCATTGGCCTTAATTGTAGCAGTTAGCCCCTTCTCTTCAATACCTCCAAAAACGATGCCCACAGCTTTAATTTGTGCAGCACTCAATGCCGCTACGGTAACCGGTCCCTCCTCGTGCCCCTCTTCGGCATTAGGCTCTTCCTTTCCCGCGGGTTGACCTTTAGGCTCCGACTCATTAGAACCGCAACCGTAAAAAAAAGCTACGGCGATACATACGATAACTATTCTTATGAAAACTTTCATTGTTGACTTATTTGTTATTGAAGTAATTATATTGAATTGCTGATTGATTATACTGATTGAGTACTTCGAGATAATTCTGACGAATCCCAATGGCCTGACTTAAAAATTGACTTAATTCAGCGAAATTAATCTCCCCCGTTCTATAACCCAAAGTAGCTGCTTTAATAATCGCATCCGCTTGTTTCAAACCCGAAGACTCGTAAAATTGCAGTAATGCACTATGCTTATCAATCTCAGCAAGTGCGTTCCGTTTATTGGTTTGGAATACTTGCGTATCATATTCCAATTTACGTTGTTGAACTTCCATCTCAGCACTGGCAGCCTTCACCTTACTTTTATACGCGCCCAGACTAAAAACTGGAAAAGATGCGGAGACAGAAAATCCCGATAACGGATCTTTGGCTCCCCAAACACGTTGGGAGAAAAATCGACCCGAGAACTCCGGCTTATTGGTATTTTTCTGAACGCTGATATTCGATGAAGCGATATTTACATTTTGCTGCTGTAAAACAAGTAAAGGATGCGTTAGTTCTTCAGACGGACTGCTTGCTACATCGATCTTCGCTAAAGACTGATCTAATGGAAGCATCCATACATTACGATCCAGCAACATCATCAATTGCTGTTGCTGAATAACGATATCTTTTTTGTTTTGAGCTAGTTGTGCTTGTAGCTCTTTCAATTTTGCTTCTGCGGCGATCTTATCAAGTGCGGCTACGTCACCAGTTTTAAAACGTAATTCAGTTGCCTTAAACATACCCGTATAGATACTATCGAGCTCCATATATAATTTTTGGCGATCCTGGAGATACCAGAGCTGAAAATACGCCGTCCTTACATCTTTCGTAATCGCAATTTTCAGTACATCTGTATTTAGATTCGCATATTTCAGTTGTTGTTTAAAATACTCTTTACGCGCCGTATAGAGTCCGGGCCAGGCAATGCTTTGCGTTACACCGATTTTCAGCAGACCGGCCTTATCCGATGGACGATAGTCTTCATTTTCTGCAAAGATCCCTGTCTTGGGTATTTCGGTTGCCGTTTCGACATTAAAACCTGCTCCCGCGATCTCGGCCTGATTGATCTGAAACTGGCGATTGCTCTTCAACGCAGTTTCCACAGCTTCTGCAACAGAAATACGTTCCTGGCCAATCACCATCTGAGATCCCAAGGTCATAAATAAGAAAATAAGTACTGTAACAAACGTCTTAGCACCGCTACTTCGTTTCATATTCCATTTAGAATTAAAAATTATATACAATAGTGGCAACACAAACAAGGTCAGAAAAGTTGCTGTTACCAGCCCTCCAATAACCACGGTAGCGAGAGGTTTCTGAACTTCCGCTCCCGCACTGGTGCTGATTGCCATCGGCAAAAAGCCCAATGAAGCCACGGTTGCCGTCATAAGCACAGGGCGTAAACGCGTTAAAGTCCCCTCTTTAACACGTTGAAAGATATCGTTAACACCCTCTTTTTTCAGCTGATTGAATGTACCGATCAGAACAATACCATTGAGTACAGCAACACCAAAAAGTGCAATAAAACCGATACCGCCACTGATGCTAAAAGGCATTCCGCGCAACATGAGTGCAAATACTCCACCAATGGCGCTCATTGGGATTGCGGTAAAAATCAACATCGCCTGTTTAAAGGAATGAAAAGTGAAATACAGCAACATAAAAATAAGTAGCAATGAAACAGGCACAGCAATCAGCAGGCGTGAACTCGCTTTTTGAAGATTCTCAAACTGGCCGCCATAGGTGAAATAATACCCTGCAGGAAGCTTTACATGTGCAGCTAATTTTTGTTGAATATCTTTTACCACAGTTTGAACGTCACGCCCTGCTACGTTAAAACCGATCACAATTCTTCTTTTGCCCGCTTCACGGCTGATTTGGGCTGGCCCCAACTTATAATCGATGGTAGCCACTTGAGAAAGCGGTATCTGTGTACCGGTATCTGTAGGAATCATAAGATTACGCACATCATCAATACTATTTCGATGCGTTGTATCTAACCTCACGACCAGATCAAAACGGCGTTCATTTTCATAAATCTGTCCAGTACTACGGCCCGCAAAAGCCGTACTCACCACATCATTGACATCCTGAATGGTCAGACCATAATTCGCAATCCGTGTACGGTCGTAAACAATATTGATTTGCGGCAGGCCGGATACACGTTCAACCTGTGTTGATGTTGCTCCTTCAACCGACTGAATCTGGGCTGCAACCACAGTAGCATATGCAGATAATGAATCTATATTTTCGCCAAAAATTTTTACAGCTACATCTTGACGAACCCCTGTCATCAATTCATTGAAACGCATCTGAATAGGTTGGTTTTTTTCAAAGAATACCCCGGGAATAATTTCGAGCTTTTCAAGAATAGCCGCTCCTAATTCTTCATAAGACCGCCCAGACTTCCATTCTTTCCGAGGTTTCAATACAACCATTATATCTGTTGCTTCTGGTGGCATCGGATCTGTCGGAACCTCGGCGGCCCCTGTCTTGCCGACAACCATTTTAACCTCCGCAAACTCTTTGATAATACGGGAAGCCTGCATGGAGGTTTCAATACTCTGCGAAAGTGAGCTTCCTTGCGGTAAGATACAATGGAAAGCATAGTCACCTTCCTGCAACTGTGGAATAAACTCTCCACCCATATGCTTAAAACAGAAAACGGATAATGCAAAAATTGCAACGGTCAAACTCACGATCAGGTACTTAAATCGAAAAGCTTTTCGCAATAGTGGTTCATAAATACGCTGCAGTCCCGCAATCATGCGGTCACTGAATGTTTTCTTGTCGCTGTGCTTTTTCGGCAAAAACAAAGCACACATCATAGGGATATAGGTTAACGAGAGAATCAATGCGCCGAAAATAGCAAACCCAACTGTTTGCGCCATTGGGCGGAACATCTTTCCTTCAACACCCACCAATGTTAAAATCGGAATATAAACGATTAAGATGATAATTTCCCCAAAAGCTGCACTTGTACGGATCTTAGACGCGGATTCGAATACCTCATGATCCATCTCCGCTTGGGTCAATTTCTCTGTCGACTTCCGCAGGCCTAAATGATGCAGCGTAGCTTCCACCACAATCACAGCCCCGTCGACAATCAGACCGAAGTCTATAGCACCCAAACTCATTAGATTCGCACTGACACCAAAAACATTCATCAGTCCAAGTGCAAACAGTAGCGCCAGGGGAATCGCCGAAGCAACAATAAGACCTGCCCGCAAATTGCCAAGAAATAGCACCAGTACGAATATCACGATAAGCGCACCCTCGATTAAGTTTTTTTCAACCGTACTGATCGCACGTCCCACTAGATCCGTGCGGTCTAAATAAGGTTCTATGATGACATCATCGGGTAAGGATTGCTGAATAGTTGGCAGTTTCTCTTTCACCCTATTGACCACCTCATTACTGTTTTCACCTTTCAACATCATAACAACACCACCCACGGCATCCACCTCACCATTATAGGTCAGGGCGCCATAACGCACAGCATGACCGAAACGTACATCAGCAACATCTTTCACATAAATCGGTATGGAGCCTGATTTACGAATAGCAATATTTCTTACATCATCCAATGAGGTAGCCAGACCAATTCCGCGAATAAAATAAGCATTTGGCTTTTTATCGATATAGGCCCCTCCAGTATTCTGATTGTTTTTCTCCAAAGCTGTAAATATCTCGGGAATAGTGATATTCATCGCTTTAAGCCGATCGGGATCAACAGCTACTTCATATTGTTTAAGCTCGCCGCCGAAACTATTAACCTCTGCAATTCCCGGGGTTCCATAAAGCTGACGGGCAACGATCCAGTCTTGCATAGCTCGCAAATCTTTTGCATCGTATTTCTTGTCACTTCCCTTTTTGGGATGGATAATATATTGATATACTTCGCCCAATCCGGTACTTACTGGCGCCAATTCAGGTTTACCAATGCCTTGGGGAATTTGATCGACCGCTTCATTTAAACGCTCACCAATCAATTGACGGGCAAAGTAAATATCGACGTCCTCGTCAAAAACCACCGTAATGACAGACAATCCAAAACGTGAAATACTCCTGATTTCTTCTATTTTTGGAACAGTTGCAATACGCTGTTCAATCGGAAAAGTGACCAATTGCTCCACTTCCTGGCCTGCGAGTGTGGGGCAAGATGTAAAAATCTGAACTTGATTGTTGGTAATATCGGGCACAGCATCTATTGGTAGTTTTGTTGCGCTCCATACTCCCCAAATGATAAGTAACAAAGTCATTAAACCAATAACAAACTTGTTCTTAATGCTAAATTTTATAATATGATCTAACACAATTATACGTGATTAATACTTAAATAATCGCTCATTCTTATTGGAGTACACACAACAAGCGAACTCCAACAACAAAACCCAATAAAGAACAACATGCATTCTCTATCAATTCGGTTTTGAAATATTTAAAAAAAATTAAGCATTAACCTTCGGCGGTTGCCAGATGCTTCCACAATAGCTGGAAACAATTTTGGTATTGAGGACTGGTATACGATTGTCAAAATAAATAGAAACCGGAACGCCAGCTATTTCCGGAAATTGATAAGCATAAGCAGTTATATTTCCGCTACAACAATTGCAATAACAGAAAATTGAACACGCATCAGATGCATCATCACCATGGTTGTGTGTTTGATTGAGCTTTGCTTCCATAGCAGTCTCTTCACAGCGATTGTTCGAATCGCTGCACGGGACAAAGGAAAGTCCCAGAATATAGCCAATCAATATGAAGACTGTTAACCTCATGGATACACAAATCTAAGAAATTAAATTAAAATCCTCTCTCTTAACTGAAAAATCCTCTCGGTACTCATGAACATTTGCTATCGATCAAACCTATTTTGACTTCCTGACTTGGGGAAGTTATTAAACCATCACTGAACGATCACTGAAGAAACACTGTTAAAATGCAAAATTTGGTGCAGTGTTGATCTTTGGTTCTGCACCTTTACATGAATATAAAAAGAATAAGCTATAAGCAAAATTGTAAACAAAAAAGGAGATGTTTCCTATGTTNNAACATAGGAAACATCTCCTTTTCTATTGTCGGCACACGCCTATTTCAAGGCCAAATCGATGATCTTTACTACAGAGCACTTAGAGAATAGACTGCAGACGCTGTGGGAAATCCGCTATCTTCGAAAGACTCAGCTGCTTCATGACCTGATACAAATGTGTTTTGAACATATTGATGGTATGTTTGCCGCCTGCTGCACCTAAAGCGCCTACACCATACATAAAAGGCCTTCCCATAAAATTGAATTCTGATCCGACAGCATGGGCACGCGCCAAATCAACACCCGAGCGAATCCCACCGTCCAACATGATTTTAATATTCTTTTTATATTCGGGATTACTAGCCAAACGAATTAATGAATTGATCGAAGACTCACTTGCGTCTAGCTGCCGTCCACCATGATTTGAAACAATCACACCATCAACCCCCAATGCGATTGAAGCCTGGATATCTTCATCTGTTACAATTCCCTTCAGCACCAACGGGCCTTTCCATAGGTCGCGTATTGCTTTAATCTTTTCAACATCAACTTTACCCGTAAATGTCTTATTCATAAACTGTCCCAGTTGGGCCAAGTCAAGACCTTTTTCCATATAAGGTTTTAAAGTCGCAAAAGAAGGAATACCATGTCTTAGCGTCTCAATACCCCAAGTTGGACATGCAAAAGTTTGCAAAATATTTGAAACGCTCATCTTAGGCGGCATGGACAATCCACTTTTTATTTCACGATACCGAAGTCCGAACGCCGGTACGTCGACCAATACCACCAATACAGGACATTCAACAATCTGTAAACGCTTAATAATGTCATCTCGTAATTTATTCTCGGTAGGATGATAGAGCTGAAACCATGCTTTCCCATTTGACACTTCGGCAATACGCTCAATACTACTTGTCGAAACAGTGCTTAAAATATAGGGAATATCATTTTCACCAGCCGCTTTCGCAAGAATTTCCGGCGCATTCGGCCACATCAGTCCTTGAAGTCCAATGGGCGAAACACCAAATGGCGCGCTATAACGGCGACCAAACAATTCGACAGAAAGATCTATTTCATCGCTCGCTAATAGGTATTGCGGTTTTAACAAAATGTTATCAAAATCGTTTTCATTTCTAGCGAGATTCAATTCTTCGTTTGCTCCTCCGGTCAAATAATCAAATGCAAATCGGGGAATCCTTTTCCTCGCTTTAATCTTTAGATCTTCCACAGAAGGATAACGCGTATTATATTCAAATTTTTGGCTCATGATTGATTTTTATTTACAAATAGTCTATAACTGCGCGCCAAACTTAGATAAAATGCATTTCAAATGCAAAATAATTATAACTATTATAAAAATTCAATCATGCCGTTGAAATAGAAATTATTGCTTTAAACCGATATTATAAGGCTATGAGCCCATCGTTTTCTAAGCACAACACTCCACCTTAGCTCAATAATTTTTTCTGAAAACCAAAACGAACAAGTCCCGCCGTATTCTTGGATCCTGTTTTCTCGATCAACTGTTGCCTATGCCCTTCGACTGTCCTTTTGCTTAAATAGATCTGCTCTGCTATTTCAGCATTCGTATGTCCTTGTGCAATCAATTCCAATACGGAAAGCTCCCGCTCAGAAATGTCATATCTGGTCATTATGGCGCTTCGATCCACATCCATATGGGTATATTTCGATAAATTTCTAATAATTTCAATACTCAGTGATGCACTAATATATTGTTCGCCTCGGACAACCTGCTGGATTCCGAAAAGGATTTCCTCAACATTAGAATCTTTTGACAAATAGCCATCAGCACCAAGGTTTAAAATTTCCTGAACTACCTGGATATTATCTTCCATGGATAAAACGATGATTTTTATGTCGACATACTTCTTTTTTACTGCTTGAATGAGCTGGATGCCATCCATCTGGTCCATATGAATATCTGTTAAAATGATATCTGGCTTCGATGAACTGTCTAAATATTCCATGGCTTTTTCACCATTTTCTACCCCAGCTATTACAGTAATGTCCTGTTGTGCCTCTAATATTAGTTGGAAACCGGATCGCACCAATGTATGATCATCCACCAAAAGCAACTGTTTCATAGCTTTCTGTATTTTCGTTTTAGTTTAGTTGAGTAACAGATTTTTGAAAGAAACAGCTTTCAGACCAAAAATGTTTTAATAAAAAAATGTTTGAGTAATTACGAACACTCGCCAATAACTCGGTACATCAGAATTTAAGGAGCATCATTTTTTTTATTCTCTTCTAAAACTGCCTAGTGGAAAATGGAGAAATGCTGCGATCGAATTGGATTATATAGGATCTTGATTTTCGCATTAAATACACTAAATATAAGTATTCCAAACCATAAGATCGCCATCAATGTTCACTTAGTAAACAAATAAAAATCAAGTATCAGTATTATGGAACACACATTCGACTACGTACACGAACTGCTTAATAGACAAATGGCCTTACGAGCCAAAATTGAAGAGAGTCCAATAGCCGGGGATATTAAAATGATTTACGGCCAAGATTTTTATCAAGAGGAAGTAAGAGCGATGGGTTTGGCGATGATTCGTGACGGTTGGGACGTAGAGGGCGAGCAACTCATACAAGATTATGTAGCAGAGCACTATCCAACGCGAACTAATGATGAGCTCATTTGGATTAATAAAATGATGCACCATTTGGAGGCAGTTACTGATACTTTTATCGACAACCTACAAGCTGCGGGCTATAAATGGCTACAGGGTAATGTAGACATGCCTAATGAAAATGTACTTTTTTACCCTGTTCACGAAATTGACGAATTTGGAGCATTATCTACTAAATTAGGCATAAATAATCTGATAGACCTCAAGAATATTGACGAACTGAGAAATGTTCAGGGCTGGATTTATTACCGATATGGAAGTAAATAGCCTCCATTAGGCTGAAGTCACTTTTGAATCATAACGGATGGCTTCGGCTCTAACTCTCTCTAAAAAACTACTTCTAAAGCATTCTATTTTTTGCACATTCTTCAAACCTACTTGAATGGAAATTACATAGGCATCTGCTGTAATGTCTTTTGTTAAAATTTTTACATCAAGATTGGGATCAATCTCCTCAAAAGAAGAAATGATCTCTTTTAGCCATTTTTTCCAATCTTCGATGTTTCGGGCGGTAATGATAGTTAGCTGAAGGTTCAAGCGGATATCAGATTCGTCAAATGTCCAATTGACTAATCGGCCAGAAAGCAAGTCACCATTAGGTATAATTACTTGAGCACCCTGATCGGTCAGTAAGGTACTAGATCGGATTCCGACTTGCATGACTTGCCCTTTTTTGTCTGCAAGTTCTACATAATCGCCAACTTTAAATGGCCGCTCAAATACTAAAATAACACCCGAGACGAAATTGTTGATTATATTTTGCAAGCCTAAGCCTATACCAACACTCAATGCGCCTATAATGACGGTCAGTTTGTCAACTCCCAATCCGAGGATACGTATTCCTATAAGGAAGCCAATAATGAAAATTACGACGCGCACGAGCGGCAACAATGCATTAGGGCGCTGATTTCCTTTTGAATTCGGCCTATCTAGAAGATCCTTTAAGTTCTTTTGAATCCAGTTCGCGGACCATATCACTACAAAAGCTAAAAGAACATCTCCATATGTGTAGGTTACACTGCCGACGGTATGCGTGCTATTCAACAGCCGGTCACCTAACCGACGTAGCTCACTCGTAACATGCAAAGTGTTAGCCCAGATGATAATCCCTATTAAAATAGAAAAAAAACCAGTTATTCGGTGCAATGCCGCAATCAATTTTTGCTTATCAAAACGATTTATAAATTGGTCTTTTTTTGAGTTCTCATAAGAATTAACCACATCATGAGCGAGCATATCACGGAATGCACGCATGGATAATGTTTGCAAGAATCCTACAGCGACTGCAATATTGAATGTGCGTGCTAAGTTTAGAAAACCGAAAATATTAAATATAATCGCAGCGACACCAAAAGATAGTAATAGCCACCGCACAGTAGGTCCTACGTGCGTAAATGGTATTTTTCCATCCCTACTCCACCGTAGCGCCCAAAGTAAACGGATACCCACCAGATTGACAATTACAACAATGATCCGTGAAATCCAATCTGTGTCTAAAATTAAATTGCTGACCAAAACCGCAGTATAGTAAAAGAAAATGGAGTGCCAGACCTTAATTTGTACATCGGACGAGGCGGCACGTATCAGTACGTATAAAAATCCAAATACAAGTAGATAGGTCATTTCCAGCACAAACACTGGAATTCTAAGCGAGGTTAAGGGTAGTAGAATGAGAAAGAAAACGGCAAATTTCAGAATGGGAATCCACCAAGGTTGATTGCGATGTAAGGGTAAAGCTTCATCCACCCCTACTGCGCTCTTTCGCATTTTATATAACCAATAAAAATAGGCAAAGCTGAATATAATCAGCAGAAAGCGACCATCCCATCCAGTGTCATAGTAACTTTGCGAGAAGCCATCCTGTTCGAGATTCTTTTGTATAATATGTTTCCAATGAAACCAAGTGGTAATATTTAAAGCTGCTCGAACCACCTTCTCTTGTTGCTCGGTCTTATCACTAAGATCCTTCATATCCAACAGAAGTGATTCAATATCCCGCCCTAAAATAGCAGCACTGTCTTGAATTGCGTGCCAAGAAGTTGCAGTAGAATCCTGAGGTACCGTCTGTTTTTGCAGGATATTTACTTTCTTCTGTAAAGAAAGCAATGTGGGTTTTACAAATTGTATGTGCTGTTGTACTTGATTTGGCACGACTAATTCATTGTTTGTTCTTTGCCAAGCCACGCTCCGTTTTACACTGTCAAACTCCACATAATAATGGTCAACCTCACTACGCCATTTTTCGAGAAAGTTTCTCGCCGAAGCAAGTGGGTTTTTGGGCAATGAATCGAGTAAAGCTATCGAATCCTTGGTTCTCAAAACAGAACCAACTTTTTGGGCGTACAATGTAGAAATGAATAAGCTGAGTTGAATCAACAAAATTAACTTTACTACGGTACAGTTTATCGTACCCTTAATAGTTAGCATACTCCTTACTTTTTTTAAATTATATGTTTACTAGAATTTTGCCTGCGAAGCCGCCGCTGTGAGTTATTGACAATACATTTTTAATCTGAAGGTTTATCCCTGTCTAAGTTATCCAACGGTATCCCCTGTTCCTTACTTTTATCATTTTCCTTGTTCATATCCTGCGGCCGGCTTCGATGGATGTTGTCCAATGGAAGGCCGCTTTGTTTGGTTATTGTGTCGGTTTTATCTTCTACTTCGCTATGCTTGTTCGCGTCACCGCACGCGGTCGACGCAGCTGCAATTAAAATTGCTAAATACGTGTATTTTACCATTATCTTCTATTTAATAATTTAACCTTCTGCTGTTCCGTTATGTAGTGGTTATCGTCCACTCAAATAATATCTAACGTATATACTCTTTAATTAATGAATATAATCTTTAGGTATAACGTATGCGGGAGGCATCTCAGGGGTAGCGATTTTTAAATTGAGTACTTCTACCTATTACTGATGTGCCTAATACGCTTTAAACACTGATCGACAAACTACTCGATTTAGTTAACTGTTATAAAAAAAAGCAGACTACATGATTCACTTAGATAATCCACCTGAAGATTGCCTTAGGTTCTTCCGGGATACCCTTCAACTTCTACAGCAGAGTAATAGCCAATTTATGGTGGGCGGAGCCTTAGCAATGTTCCACTATACGGGAATAATAAGGCCCACAAAAGATCTCGATATATTTTGCAAGAGCAGTGAATATCCAAAAATTCTTAAGCATTTTGCCGCCAATGGCTATCAGACAGAATTAACGGATGTTAGGTGGCTAGCGAAGATCTACAGGGACCCTTATTTTATCGATATTATTTTTGATAGTGTCAATCACTATTGTACGGTTCAGAAGGATTGGTTCGACAGAGGGCCAGAAGGAATCCTTTTTGACACGAAGGTGCGCTATATACCAGCAGAAGAGTTGGTGTGGTGTAAGCTCTATGTACAAAACAGGGAGCGACATGATAGCGCTGATATCAATCACATTTTGTTAAAACATGGAAAAAAGCTTGACTGGAATCATTTATTGGCACGCATGGATCAGCATTGGCATCTGTTGCTTGCACAAATACTTATTTTTCAATTTACGTATCCACATGATTATCGCGACATTATCCCAAAAGACCTGTTCGATGAGCTTCTCATGCGCGCATCAGGTCAGTATGAACTACCCCCATGCCTCGAAAAAGTATGCTTGGGACCGCTAATTGACCAAACGCAATACGAGATTGACATTAAAGAATGGGACTATAAATCGTATACTATAAAAACTGTTTAATATGACCAAAACAACGATAGCCGCCTTAGGTGATATACATATGAATGTAAATCAGCAGGGAAAATGGAAAATAGCTTTTGAAGAAATTTCAGAAAAGGCCAAAGTCCTACTATTATGTGGTGATTTAACCGACACTGGCGATGAAGAAGAAGCGGAGCTACTTGTCTCAGAACTGCAGTCCCTAAAAATTCCTGTGCTCGCAGTATTAGGTAACCACGATTATGAAAAAGGACGACAGAAACAGATCCGCCAGATTTTGATTGATAATAAAATTACAGTTCTGGACGGCGAAGCCATTGTAGTCGAAAATATTGGATTTGCGGGCGTGAAAGGTTTTGGTGGTGGATTTGACCGCTACATGTTATCAATGTTTGGCGAAGACGCCATGAAAAGTTTTGTTCAGGAAGCTGTCAATGAGTCTTTGCTGTTGGATCGCGCGTTGGCGCGGCTTGAACAAGAACATGCGGATATAAAAAAAGTCGCTTTGCTCCATTACGCACCTATAGCAGAGACTGTATTAGGAGAACCCGAACAGATCTATCCATTTTTAGGCTCTACACATTTAATGGAGCCGCTGCAACGTCGTAACGTCTGCGCTGCCTTCCACGGGCATGCACATGCTGGAAAATTCAAAGCTTTATCGCCCACCGGAATACCGATTTATAACGTAGCAGTTCCTGTCCTGAAAGCTCATCATGGAAACGATATTGCCTACGCTCTTATTGATATTTAGCGAGATAAGTGGTTCATTCGTTATTTTAAGATTGGGGATTTAAATTTAATCAAAGCAATTTAGGAACAGACTAGCCGAAATGTCCACGTTTAAATTATCTTATTTCAAACTTTAAATGATTTAGATCCGTTATATAAAAGTAGATAAAGAATATTAGTAAAATTTAATTACATGGAAAATTTAAAGAATAAGCGGATCGCCATATTGGTTGCGGATGGATTTGAAGAAATTGAATTAACAAGCCCTAAAGAAGCACTGGAAAATGCGGGTGCAAAGACGGACATTATATCGCCTGTTAATGGAAAAGTCAGAGCAAAGAGTGGAGATGAGTGGTCAAATGATTATCCAGTCGATGTTGCTCTCCAAGAAGCTGAGGAGGATCGATATGATGCATTACTTCTTCCCGGAGGAGTAATAAGTCCCGATAAATTGAGGACGAACAAAACGGCAATTGCCTTGATCAACGCGTTTTGGGAACGGGATAAACCAATTGCAGCAATTTGCCACGGACCACAATTGTTGATTAATGCAGATTTGGTACGTGATAAAAAGATTACCTCTGTCGCAGCTATTCAGATGGACCTTATTAACGCAGGTGCATTATGGGAAGACAGTGAAGTTGTAGTCGACGATAAACTCATCACAAGCCGCACACCCGATGATCTACCGGTTTTCAATAAAACTATCATTCAAGAATTTGCTGCGGATAGGAAGTATAAAGGGTAATAGTACGATCCGATAGCGTACTTAAACAGCCAACTATTAAATGCTGCAACATGTTCAGTCTATAAATAACAATAAACACGGACATTATGAATACGACAAAAAATTCAAGCAGTAAGAATGCTAAAGGGCAGTCGCACAACAAAGGTACCGACAAAGGAAAAACATCAGTTACAGCGACTGGAAACAAAGCTTCTTCGTCCAAAAGTTCACGAAATGAAAACGCAGACAAAACAAAAGCCGAACTCTTAGAAATGGCAAAGAAAATGGAAATCACTGGACGTCATGATATGACTAAAGACGAGTTAATCAAAGCCATTGACAAACATGGAAAAAAATAGCACTATTTTAAATGTATAGCGCTGATATTAAAAAGGCCCGCGGAATTGCAGGTCTTGAGGGTGTAAAGTAAACTGT